>CAVBNJ010000039.1:0-14306 GCA_963596755.1 bacterium | reverse complement strand
GTGGATGAGCGGGACGCGCCGCACAATCGCCTCTGTACTGCTCAGGCCCCCAGGCTTTGTGAACAGAACATCCGCGGCCGCCATATATTCTGCCACATGGCGCGTAAAGCCGATGACGTGGACATTTGGATTTTTGTGGAACTGCAGCCGGAGCGAACGCGCCCGTTTTTTATTATTTCCGCAGATAATGACGGTCTGTTCGCCGCTTTTCAGCCGCGAAATGAGCTCATGCGCCAGAAGATGCACTTTGCCGAAGCCCATACTGCCGCTCATCACGAGAAACAGCGGAGCGTCCTCGGGAAGACCGAGGTGGCGGCGGACATCTTCTTTCGAGGCCGGACGCGAAAATGCGGGCCGCACCGGGATGCCGAGCGGGAGCAGTTTTTCCTCCGGGATGCCGTAGGAGACAAATTCCGAAATCAGATCCTTGTGTGGAATGACATAGTAATCGCAGTTCGTCTCCTCCCAGAACGGGATGCATGCGTAATCCGTGGCGACGGCGACGCAGGGAATCGTCAGCAGTCCTTTCTGTTTCATCCAGGTCAGCGTCTCCGCCGGATAGAGATGCGTGGTGACGACGCCGTCAAAATGATGCTCCTCAATATAGGAAGCCAGCGCCTTCCCAAGCCGCGCATTTGCATAGTAGACCGGCGATTTTCCAGGAAGGCGGCGCACCAGTTCGCCGAGCTGATAGACTGCCCCGAAGCCGGCCGGAAAAACGGAGACGAGCTTTACGTAAGCCCCGCCGACAAGCGCAGAGGTATGCTTTTTTCCAAGGCTCATCAGATCCAGCACCTCGGCTTCGTGGTGATGAAATTCCAGACTCTCTTTTAACGCGGAGGCAGCTGCATTGTGACCGCCGCCCGTATTGCATGATAAAATCAGTATTTTCATAAGAATAAACTCCATTCATAACGGAATCAAAAGCAGGGCAGAAGTACCGCTGCTCTTCGTTAAATAGAGTATAAAACGCCGTGATTTCCCGGGCAAGCCCCAAAAGAACAAAAATGTCCGGGCAAAGACGAAAGAAAAAGAACACGTTCGCGGGATGTTGGTAAAAATACAGCAAATTTGCACGAAAAAAAGAGAAAATATGGTGATTTTGCTGATAAACCAATTGACATCCCTTTCAAAACTTCGTATCATAAAGACAGAATGGGGCGCGTTCGGAAAACGATCTGTGTTCCAGAAAATACAGGAGGTAAACTTACAATGGGTAAATGGCAGAGAAGTCTTTATCAGCCGGTTCTGCCGCTGGGAAAAGACGGAAGAAGAGTAACAGGAAGTGCTGAGCACATCGCACTTTCCAGAAAAGCAGCAGGCGAGGGCATGGTTCTGGTAAAAAATGAGAATGAGACCCTGCCGCTGGCAAAAGGCACAAAGGTAGCTTTATTCGGAAAAGGAACGATTGATTATGTAAAAGGCGGCGGCGGAAGCGGCGATGTAACCGTCGAGTACATCCGCAACTTCTACGAAGGCATGAAGATCAAAGAAGCCGAGGGGGAGGTTTCTCTGTTCCACGAGCTGCCGGAATTCTATGAGAAAAATGTAAAAGAACAGTATGCTGCAGGCGCTGTACCGGGAATGACAAGAGAGCCGGAAGTGCCGGACGAGCTGGTAGAAAAAGCGAAAGCATACACCGATACCGCGATCATCACCATCTGCCGTTTCTCCGGCGAGGGCTGGGACCGCAAATGCCAGATCAACGACGAGGGCTACGAGCTGTTCGAGGATGAGAAAAAACAGATCGAGCTGAGCACAAGCATCTTTGAGAACGGCGATTTCTGCCTGACAAACGGCGAAGCAGCCATGGTAGAAAAAGTAAAAGCAAACTTCAAAAACGTTATCGTTGTCATGAACGTCGGCGGTATGGTTGATACCAGCTGGTTCAAAGACTGCAAAGAAATCCCGGCCGTGCTGATGGCATGGCAGGGCGGCATGGAAGGCGGCCTTGCGGCAGCAGACGTGGTAACCGGTGATGTCAATCCGTCCGGTAAACTCGTTGATACCTACGCAGCAACCCTTGAGGATTATCCGTCCACCGAGAACTTCCATAAATCCGTTTATTACGTCGATTACAACGAGGATATCTACGTTGGATACCGTTACTTCGAGACGATTCCGGGCGCAGCAGAGAAAGTCAATTATCCGTTCGGCTTCGGCCTTTCCTACACCACTTTCGAGACAGAGGTTCTGGGAGCAGAAGAAAAAGACGGAAAGATCGCTGTAAAAGTATTTGTCACCAACACCGGAAAACGCGCCGGCAAAGAAGTCGTACAGCTCTACTACGGCGCACCGCAGGGCAAACTCGGCAAACCGGCCAAAGAGCTCGGCGCTTATCAGAAAACAAGACTGCTGCAGGCAGGCGAGAGCCAGACAATGGTCCTCACCTTTGCAGTCAACGATATGGCATCCTTCGATGACCTCGGAAAAGTTGCAAAATCTGCATACGTTCTCGAGGCAGGAAGCTACGTCTTCTATGTTGGAAATAACGTAAGAGATGCGAAAAAACTCGACTTTACTTACGATCTGGCAGAGACGAAAATCACCGCACAGTACACCAGCCTTGCAGCTCCGCATAAACTGGAGAAACGTCTCCTCGCAGACGGAACCTACGAAGCACTCCCGACCGATGACGGCCCTGTCGAGGAAGAAGGACTGGAGCGCCAGGATAAACTGACACTGGAGGGCTTCCTTCCTGAGGTAAAAGCACAGGCGAGAAAGAGCTTCGGCGATATCATGAAAGCAGCCAAGGAAAATCCGAACCTGATGAACGTTGTCGAAGGAAAAGAAACGCTCGACGAGTTCATAGAGAAACTCCCGACCGAGGCACTCATCCATCTGCTCGGCGGCCAGCCGAACACCGGTGTTGCCAACACCTTTGGTATGGGAAATCTGCCGGAGTACGGCATTCCGAATATCATGACCGCAGACGGCCCGGCAGGTCTTCGTATCCAGCCGCAGTGCGGTGTCAACACGACCGCATGGCCGTGCGCAACCCTTCTTGCATGCACCTGGGATCCGGAGCTGATTGAGGAGATCGGTAAAGCCGGCGGCGAGGAAGTCAAAGAGAATAACATCGGCATCTGGCTGACTCCGGCTGTCAACATTCACAGAAGCCCGCTCTGTGGAAGAAACTTCGAATATTACTCTGAGGACCCGCTGGTAGCAGGAAAATCCGGTGCAGCGATGGTACGCGGCATGCAGTCCGAGCACATCGGCGCAAGTGTAAAACACTTCTGCTGCAACAACAAAGAGACGAACCGAAAAGACAGCGACTCCCGCGTTTCCGAGCGTGCGTTGCGTGAGATTTATCTGAAAGCATTCGAGATCATCGTAAAAGAGGCAGATCCGTACACGATCATGTCCTCCTACAACCTGATCAACGGCGTACAGGCATCGGAAAACAAAGATCTGCTGACCGGCATTCTGCGCGGCGAGTGGGGATTCAAAGGCATGGTAACGACCGACTGGTGGACCCACGGCGAGCACTACCGCGAGACAAAAGCAGGAAATGATATCAAGATGGCAAACGGATACGAGGAGCGCGTACAGGAAGCATTTGAGAAGGGTTATATCACCCGCGAAGAAATTGCAGTATGCGCAAAACGAATCCTGAACATGATCCTCCGCATGGACTGATGTGGATACTTGTGAATAACTGAAGAAAAGCGTGGATAACGCATAAAAAAACAGTATGTTGCTGTGGAAAACCATAGCAGCATACTGTTTTTTTATGCAAAATAAAACTTACGCGGCAGCTTTCTGCAGCTCCGTCATAATCTTAAATTCCCGCACGACCATAAAAATGCTGACCGATGCGGCTGCAAAGTCCGCGATCGGAGCGGTGTACATCACGCCGTCGATGCCGAAGAGATACGGGAAGATCAGAAGCAGCGGCAGAAGGAAAATGATCTGTCTCGTTAAGGAGAGAAAAATTCCTTTTTTCGGTGCGCCGATCGAGGTAAAGAAGTTCGAGCTGACCGGCTGGATGCCGTTCAGGAACGTGAAAAACAGGAAAATGCGGAAATACCGCTCTGCAAAATGCAGGTACTCCTCCGAGCCGGAACCGAAGATACTGATGATCTGGCGCGGGAAGAGCTGGAAGCAGAGGAAGGCGACGATGGAAATCGCGGTTGCCGCAAAGACGGCTTTTTTGTACGCTTCTTTCACACGGTCGTATTTTGCAGCGCCGAAGTTAAAGCTGACGATCGGCTGCAGTCCCTGCGAGATTCCGATGACGAACGAGAAGAACAGCATATTGACCTTCGAGATAATGCCGGCGCACGCGAGCGGGATGTCGCTTCCGTAGATGGAATTGGAGCCGTAGTGGGTCAGTGTGTTGTTCATGACGATCTGAACGACCATCATCGCGATCTGGTTGAACGCCGGTGTGGCGCCAAGAGAAGCAATCCGTACCCAGCAGTCCATTTTCGGCCTCAGGTCCGAAAGAGAGAGCGGCAGCGTTTTGAAGCCGCGCAGATAGCGGACAACGAGCAGGAAAGATAAAATCTGTCCGGTGATCGTTGCGAGCGCTGCACCTGCCATGCCCATGTGAAAAACGAAGATGAGCAGCGGGTCAAGGATGGAATTGATAACCGCACCGACCAGGTTGCACGCCATGGAATAATTCGGGCTGCCGTCCGCGCGGATCAGGTTGGAACCGCCGATCGTGACGATCAGGAACGGGAAGCCGATCGAGGTGATTCTCGTATAAGTGCAGGCGTAGTCGATGACATCCGGCGTTGCGCCGAAGAGAAGCATCATCGGGCGCAGGAAAAGCTGAACAGCGACGCAGAGGATCACACCGAGAATTGCCAGCATGGAGATGGCATTTCCAACGTAGGATTTCGCGTGCTCGGTTTCTTTTCTTCCCATGCAGAGATTAAAATTCGCCGCGCCGCCGATGCCGCAGAGCAGTCCGATCGAGGTGCAGACCATGCTGAGCGGGAAGGCCACGTTGGTCGCCGCGTTTCCGAGCACGCCGATGCTGTGTCCGATAAAGAGCTGGTCGACCATGTTATAGAGGGCGCTGACGAGCATCGCGATGACACTCGGAACGGCGAAGCGCCGCAGAAGAACGCCGACCGGTTCCGCGCCGAGGGGATTTTCAGAACGGTTCATAAAGGGTCTCCTTTCTCAAAAAGTACATAAAATAACAGTTTTCATTTGTGATGAGCCAAAAACGCTCAGACGAACAGTATATCATAAGAAACAATCCGAGTACAAGAGAGAATGTAATAGAAAAAAAGGGATTGACAAAAACGAAATATTAACCTATATTAGAACAAGGTTAACAATTCAAAATGGAATTGCATACAGGAGACCTGCGAGGAGGATTTATTTCATGAAAAAATCAAAACTTACCACAAAACAAGTTGTACTGACCGGTATGATGACGGCAGTGCTTGCGGTACTGTCCATCGTGACGATTCCGCTTCCGACCGGTGTGCCGGTGACACTGCAGACCTTTGCGATGGCATTCTGCGGTTACGTACTTGGATGGAAATTAGGCGGTGCATCCGCTGCACTTTACGTCGTACTCGGTGCGATCGGCGTTCCGGTTTACGCCGGCATGAGCGGCGGTTTCGGTGCGCTTCTTGGAGCAGCCGGCGGTTTTATCTTCGGCTTTATCCCGATGGCAATGCTCTGCGGCGCCGGTATTAAAAAAGGCTTCCCGGGCAAACCGTTCGTACTTGGAATCGCAGGTCTTGCGGTATGCCACGCATTCGGTGTCGTACAGTTCTCGATCGTAACAGGAAACACCATCCCGGCATCGTTCGTGCTGGTTTCCGTTCCTTATATCGTAAAAGATGTGATTTCCGTTGTTACAGCAGAGGTTCTCGGCGTGGCTGTTCGAAAAGCACTGTCCGCTGCTCATGTGATGAACTACGGAACCGCAGCATAATAAAATCGTTTTTCATTCCTAAAACCCCCAATATATTGAGAGAGACAGGCATTCTGGCGATAAGTCAGATGTCTGTCTCTTGCTTTTTGGAGCAAAATTAAAGAATTCATAAGAAAGAGGCAAGGCGGCGTTAAGGGGTGTGTGGTAGGATAGAGAACAGAAAAAGACAAAAAGAGGTTTACAATCATGAAAAAGAGAAGAAAACGCCGGAGCGTTTTTGGAAAGGTAATCGGAGGTCTCCTGGCATTTCTGGTGCTGGTTCTGCTGGCGGCGGGAATGTTCTGGGCAGTGCAGGGATATCTTTCGTATCAGAAAGCAGTAAAAGAAAAACCGCTTGCGCAGGCCGTGGAGGAAATCAGAAGCGAAGCACAGTGGGTTCCGCTCGAACAGGTGCCGGAGATGTATCAGAAAGCGGTGCTTGCGGTCGAGGATCACCGGTATTACGAGCATCCCGGCATCGACTGGATCAGCACGGTGCGGGCGATTGCGCATGACATCCGCGTGATGAAACCGGAACAGGGCGGCAGTTCGATCACGCAGCAGCTCGTGAAAAACATGTATTACGATCAGAATAAAACGCTCGCCCGGAAAGCGGCGGAAGCGTGGACGGCACTCTATGTGGAGCGTCAGCTCTCCAAAGAAGAGATTATGGAACTGTACATCAACACCATCTATTTCGGGGACGGCTACTACGGACTGCGGGCGGCATCGCTTGGCTACTTCGGAAAAGAGCCGCAGGAGCTGACCGACAGCGAGGCGGTTCTGCTCGCCGGAATCCCGAACGCACCGTCCGCCTACGCGCCGTCACGTCACGCGGATCTGGCGCTGCAGCGGGAAAAGCAGGTGCTCGCGGCGATGGTAAAATATGGATATTTAGAGGAAAGTGAAAAGGAAGGGCTGCTGTGGGACGCAGAGGCAGACCCGGTGATGGGAAGGTAACGGGAGGAAAAACAATGGGAAAAGTGATAAAACTGGCGGCCGCAGCGCTGTCGATGATTGGGATTTTACTGATGATTCTCTGTGTGCAGGCGGCGATTCTGTTTGTGCGGCTCTGTATCAGGAGAAAACAGAAGAAAATTGAATTGAAATAAAAAGCAGGAGCGAAATTGCCGGAAGAAAACGGTGATTTCGCTTTTTCTTTTTTACACAGAACAGAAAGAACGCCGATTGCGTTTCCGGCGGGAAAAAGGTATAATGAAAAAATGAATGGAAACGACAAAAAGCGACAGGAAAAGGATATGGCAGAACAGATTTCATACGAAATAATTTATTCCGCCCGGAAAACGCTGGCAGTCCAGGTCAGGGCGGACGGAAGCGTCGTCGTGCGTGCACCGAAACGGATGGCAAAATACAAAATCGAAGCGTTCCTGAAAGAAAAACAGGACTGGATTCTGCTGCACCGGAACCAGGCCCTGGCGGCCGCGGAGCAGAAAGCGGCGAACCGATTATCCGAAGCAGAGCGGAAAGCGGCAATCGAGCGTGCGGCGCAGATGCTGGCGGAAAAGACGGCGCGCTTTGCGAAAGAGATGGGCGTGACGTACGGCAGAATCACCATCCGCGAGCAGAAAACCCGCTGGGGAAGCTGCAGCAGCGCCGGAAATCTGAACTACAACTGGAAGCTGGTGCTGATGCCGGAGCGCGTGATGGACTACGTCGTCATCCACGAGCTGGCGCACCGGAAAGAGATGAATCATTCCGCGCGGTTTTACGCGGTAGTGGCACAGCAGATGCCTGATTACAAAGTGTGGCAGAGCTGGTTAAAGGAGCATGGAAGAGAGTACTAAGATAAAGAGAGGCAAACGAACATGATACTGACCGAAGAAAAAACATATATCATCAATGTGACGGAAGTCGATACCGACGCAGAACTCGGCTTAAATAAAAAAGATATTATGATCGAATACACGAACCTGGAGCTGCTGCACGCGGTTCTTGCGAGCACAATGCCGTACGGCCGTCTTTCGGCGCGCTACAGAGGAAAACGGAAAGCAGAGCTGCAGTCCCGGATTGCAATGGTGGAGAGCGTACTCGAGACGCGCGGCGACCAGCTTGCCAAGGCAGAGCAGATCATGTATCTCGATACCGCAGAGCGGAGCGCCATCTGCCATTACCTCGGCATCATTTACACGAGGCTGATCGCACAGAAACTGTACGGGATCGACTGCATGGTACCGCTGAACCTGATCGAGCAGCCGGGCGAGAAAAAATTTGTGAAATACAACGGCGCCTACCGTCAGGATCTGATCGGATACGGAAAAAACGGCGCATGGAGCGTATGGGAGCCGGTCGGCAGAAGCGAGAACAGTCAGGCGGCATTTGGAAACGGCTGCCGGGCGGCGTCCGAGATCGAGAAGATCAACGACCATGTGCTGGCCAAGAGCGCGGCGTGCATGACGTATTACGAGAGAGGCTATCTGAACGCCGTTGTGAAAGAGCCGGAGCGGACGGGCGATCTGGTCCTTGGATTTCCGGAGGAGAATTATTTCAAGGCATATTACCAGCCGTTCTTTGAGCTGTTTGCGGACGAGCAGCCGGGTGAGCTGTATGGAACGAGCGGCGGATTTGAGCTGGAACTGACACTGCCGTGGACCGAAGAAGGGAAACGCGGTTTCCGCCATCTGCAGATCGGAACAGATCAGGTCACCCTCGAACTGATGCGGGAAGGAAAATACGATCAGATCTTAAAACTGCTGGGGACAGTCCCGGATTTATCAGAAGAACACAGATTCTGCGGAAAGGACGGCATCTGTGTAGGTGTAGAATAAAAACGTGAAAGGGCAGACGGAATATGATACTGCGATCCAATATCCGCGAATTTTACGAAAAATACAGAAAGAATCTTACACGGGAAGAAGAGCTTGACGAGCTGCTGTTCCAGACCAAGGATCAGGAAGAATGGATGGATCAGCTCAGGGAAAAGACGAGAGTGCTGCGCGGCATCTACGTGGAAAACGAGGCGATGCTGAACCTGTACGTGCGCCCGTTCATCCAGCGGGAAAAACGTCTGACACCCGATCTGGCGGAAGAGTTTCTCGACCAGTTTTACGAGATGACAGCCGTGGGCTACAGCGACCGCGTGGCCTGTATCAAGATGGGTGAGACGGTGCTCGAATACTATCAGGAGCAGAAGGATCTCGAGAAAACGCTGCTGACGGCACATGCGCTGGGAGGCTTTTACAACCAGTACAGCGAAGCGGAGGATGCGCTGCGGGCGCTGGAGCTGTATGATATCGAGCGCGATCAGGCGGAGCATTACACCGAATTTGAAAGCTGGGATGTCCGCCGGAGAATGCTGTTTGCGTTTTATAATTATCCTGTCGTGCAGGTAAACGCGCGATCGTCGATCGGCCATCAGGGGAACGACGATCCGAAAAGACAGGAGTATCAGGAAGATCTGATCCGTCAGGTGGACCGCGCGGTGGCACTTTACGATGATCCTGCTGTGCGCTCCCTCGACGGAGAACGGTACGATCTGGACGGGCTGAAGGAAGAATTGTATTACGACGTTTACGGCAACTGGATCTGCGGAACCGACAGTCCGGAGGAAATGTGTCCAAAAATGCAGGAGTACGCCGGAAAGGTGATCGGAGAGCTCTATGAAGAGTCTCTGCGGGAGAATGAAAATGCATTTGAGATGCGCGATGAGATTTACTGCAATTACTGGAGAATGCAGCTGTTTCTGAATCGGATTTCCGTGCAGGAATACAAGGAGCGCGTGCTGTCATACTGCAATGCGGCGCTGGAACGGGAGTCACTGTATGCGGAAGAGAATTTTACGGATTCTACGTATTATCAGGTCAATATGTACCAGCTGACCAATCTTGCATGTATTGTCCAGAAAAACGATCCGAGCGGTGTGCTGACAGAGGAGCTGCGGGAACAGGTGGTACAGCAGTTCAAAAAATTTGTGGAAGAACTGCCGAAAGCGAGCCACTCGGCGTTTGTCAACGGTCCGCTGCGAAATACCATGATGGAGCTGGCAAAAGTCTTCGGCGCAAAAAGCATTGACACGACATATCTGCTGAATATCTGGATCAACCGCGAGGAAACTTCGATGATCCATGCGGCGATGGTAAAGAAACTGGCGATGGTGCTGCTAAAAGCAATTTTTGACCGGAAGCCGGAGCTGCTGATCGGAACACTGGGAACCCAAAGCGTGGTAGAAGTGCTCGAAAAACGTGATCAGTTCGAAAGTCTCGTGACGCAGGCGGCGCTTCTGTTTGATATCGGAAAAGGAAAGTATCTGACGTACATCGGCATTCAGAGCCGCCGGCTGGAGAAAGAGGAGCGGAAGCGGACACACCGCCATGCGAAAGAGGGCTATGAGATTCTGCAGATCTTAGGATTCCCGCAGATCATCTGCGATGTGGCGATCGGCCATCACCGGTCGTATGACGGAAAGAGCGGCTACCCGGCAGACTTTGACAACACATCGTCCCCGGCACGCTTTTTCATCGATCTGATCCGCATCTGCGATTCCACGGACGCGGCGACGGATACGATCGGACGAATTTACAATAAAGTAAAGCCGTTTTCTGAGGTATTCCAGGAACTGAAATTCGGTGCCGGCAGGCTGTATAACCCCGAGATTGTTGCGCTGATTGAGGAGGATGAGGAGTTAAAGGACGAACTCTCCTATCTCTGCGGTGCAGGCCGGATTGCGGTTTATTATGAAGCGTATCATGAGTTCCTCGGCGGAGAACGCGCAGCAGAAACTGCGGCGGAGACGGAGAGAACAGAGCTGGCGGAGCCATCCGATGCCGAGCCGATCCAGACACGCCTTCTGGATGAGCTGCAGGAGATGCACAGTGAGCGCGGCCAGGCTGTCGATGCCCTGGTGAATGCGACGCTGCTGCTCGCAAGAATCAGCGTCAATGAGAACCGGATGGATCTGCTTCACATTTCGCCGGAGCTGCGCCTCGAGGACAATGGGGAGAGTAATTTCCGTGAATTTCTGGCGTACTTCTGCCGAAAAAAGCTGCACCCGGAGGACTATGAGAAGGTGCGACGCTTTATTGACTATGGAACGATCACGGACACGCTGCTTGCGTCAGGCGGAAATTTTGAGATGGAGTTCCGCATCCGCGAGGAAGATGATTACCGCTGGGTGCGGTCGAAGTTTACGGTCGCCGAGGAAAAGGGCGGCATCCCGATGGTGGTTGTGTGGTCGATGGAGGACATTCACACGGCGAAGAGCCAGCAGGAGCAGTTGAAGAGCGCGCTGATTCTGGCACACCGCCAGGCGGAGAGCGCTTCCCGGGCGAAGAGCGAATTCCTGTCGAATATGTCGCATGACATCCGTACGCCGATGAATGTCATCGTCGGCATGATTCAGGTGGCGAAGCAGAACAGGAACAACACGGCGAAGGTGGAGGAATGTCTGGACAAAATGGAGCAGACCTCCGCGCATCTGCTGGAACTCATCAACGAAGTGCTCGACATGTCGAAGATCGAGAGCGGAAAGATGGAGCTCGACGAACGGCCGATTTCGCTGCGCGAGCTGCTGGACAGCACGGTGATGATGACGCAGATGGATGTCGCTGCGAAGAAGCTGACGCGCACACTCGATTTTTCCGGCATTCCGGACACGTTTGTGTACGGCGATGCGCTGCGCATCCGGGAGATTCTGATCAATCTGCTGTCGAATGCGGTGAAATACACGCCGGAGGGAAAATGGATCCGCATGGAGGCGAGAAAGCTTCCCGAGCGGATCGGAAATTACGACAGTTATCAGTTTGTGGTCGAGGACGGCGGTGTCGGCATGAGCACGGAGTTTCAGGAGAATCTGTTCGAGCCGTTCTCGCGCGAAAACAGCAGCCTCCTCGGGGAACAGCAGGGAACGGGACTGGGCCTCAGCATCACGAAGGCGTTTGTTGAGATGATGCAGGGGCATATCAGCGTGACGAGCCGTCAGGGCGAGGGTTCCCGCTTCGAGGTGATTCTGCGGCTGCGCCCGGCAAGTGAGCAGGCAAAATCCGCACCGGTACAGGAACTGACGGTGGACCCGGATGCGTACCGCGGTGCGTTTGGCGCATACCGGATTCTGGCGGCAGAGGACAATGAGCTGAACCGGGAAATTCTGGAGGAGCTTTTAAAAGAGAGCGGCGTGCAGATCGAGTTTGCGTTCAACGGAAAAGAAGCGCTGGAGCGGATGACGGGTCATGAGGAAGGATATTACGACCTCATCTTCATGGATATGCAGATGCCTGTGATGGGCGGCTGCGAGGCCGCATCGGCGATCCGGAAGATGGAGCAGGAGCAGCAGAGAGGCCGTGCTGTGCCGATCGTGGCACTGACCGCAAACGTATTCGCCGAGGACAGCGACCGCGCGCTGGCATCGGGCATGAATGCGCATCTTGGAAAGCCGGTGGAACTGCCGAAGCTTCTTGGCATGATGGACAAATATATTCTGCGTGAAAAAGAGTAAGAGAGGACTAAAAAATAATGGCAAAAGAGATGAAAACTCCGAAGGACGAAGGTCTGCAGGGGAATGAAAAGATAGAAGAGGCGATTCTGGGACTGCAGCAGGAGCCGACACCGGAGGTGCTGGCACACGTGCTGACGGTAATCCGCCGCCGGATGAAAGAGGGCGGACAGGTGATCCTTTCCGTGGAGCCGCCGACGGGCGACAATCAGATCCGCATCGGGACGGCGAAAACGGCGGACGGAAAAGTATGGTGGGCGGCGTTTACGAGCTTTGAGGAAGAATTAAAAGGCGGCGACAGCGTGAAATCCACGTTCCTGACCAGCCTGGAACAGCTCATCCGTATGGCATCCGAAACAAAGGAGATCAGCGGCGTGATTCTGAACCCGTGGAACCGCACGATTATGCTGGATCATACGCTGCTTTCGATTATTATTGGAGAAGAAAACGTGAGTCATTAAAATGGTTCCCCTTCAAAAAAGACGAAAATGCCCGAAAAACAGGGCCAATTTAACGCTAAACAATGCGAAACTCGTATGGTATAGTGGAGAAAAAGGAGAAAAGGAGAATAGAAAAAATGAACCGCAATTATGAGAAAACGATCTACGCCTGTTTCGTCGGCTACATTGTTCAGGCGATCGTCAACAATTTTGTACCGCTTTTGTTTCTGACATTCGAGAAAACGTACCACATTCCGCTCGGGCAGATCACGATGCTGATCACCATCAATTTCGGCATCCAGCTTCTTGTCGATCTGCTGTCTGCGAAATTCGTGGATAAAATCGGCTACCGGATCTGTATCGTGGCAGCGCATGTCTGTGCGGCAGCCGGTCTTCTGGGTCTCGTCTTTCTGCCGGAGCTGGTTGGAAATGCCTATGCAGGCCTTCTGGCGGCTGTCATCATCTATGCCATCGGCGGAGGCCTCATCGAGGTGCTGATCAGCCCGATCATGGAGAGCTGCCCGACGAAGAACAAAGAAAAGGCAATGAGCCTTCTGCACTCGTTCTACTGCTGGGGCCATGTCGGTGTTGTGCTGATTTCGACGCTGTTTTTCAAACTGTTCGGCATCGGCAACTGGAAAATTCTGGCAATCGTCTGGGCGGTTGTGCCGGTTGTCAACGGCGTGATTTTCACACGCGTGCCGATCGCACCGCTTGTAGAGGAATCGGAAACAGGCATGAGCATTCTCGATCTCTGTAAAAGCCGCGTCTTCTGGATTCTGATGCTGATGATGACGTGTGCCGGTGCGAGTGAGCAGGCGGTCAGCCAGTGGGCATCCACCTTTGCGGAACAGGGACTTGGCGTATCGAAGACAATCGGAGACCTTGCCGGTCCGATGTCATTTGCGATTCTGATGGGAAGCTCCCGTGCCTTTTACGGCAAGTTCGGCGATAAAATCGATCTCGACAAATTTATGACGGGAAGCGCCGTGCTCTGCATCGCATCGTATCTGCTGATCTCTCTGTCACCGTCGCCGGTGCTGTCGCTGGTCGGCTGCGGTCTCTGCGGACTGTCTGTCGGCATCATGTGGCCGGGCAGCTTCAGCAAGGCATCGGCGGCTCTTCGAAACGGCGGAACTGCGATGTTCGCGCTGCTCGCGCTCGGCGGCGACCTCGGCTGCTCCGGCGGCCCGACCCTCGTCGGCTACGTATCGAGCGCCGCATCGGACAACCTGAAACGGGGAATCCTCGCAGGCGTCATTTTTCCGGTGCTGCTGATTGTAGGCGTATTGCTGCTGAAAGGGAAAAAGCAGGAAGCATAAAAATAAATGGAAAAATTCGCAGTTGTCGTAAAAAACAGATAACTGCGAATTTTTTTGCGCACACAGACAGTTATTTACAGGAAAAATGGAGGGTGTTATAGTAAAAGAAAAGGACTCTTGATACAGAGGAAGGGAGGCTGCATATGGGATATCGAAAGGTGTATCGGACAGATGATGAAGCAACGATGAATAAGGTCGTAAAGCTTCTGCAG
>CAVBNJ010000038.1:0-14509 GCA_963596755.1 bacterium | reverse complement strand
CGTTCTTTTCCTATCATAACGCAGAAAGAGCAGAAAATCCACATTTTCTGCTCTTCTGTCTGACAATTATTTACTTTTATCCAAATCAACCGTAATTTCATAATAATCGCATGGATGTGCCGTAAGCCCTGTCACGCCCTCGCCGGATACCATCGACATTTTGAGGTGGGATGCGAAGAAAAACATGTGGTCATCCAGCAGGGTCTGCGTCATCTCGACGGCCAGTTCATTCCGTTTTTCCGTGTCAAATTCGCCGCTTAACTGCTGCTCCAGCGTCTCCAGTGTTTCACTGTAATAGCCGCCGCGGTTCTTGGAGGAATCCTGCAGGCAGTGCGTTGTGAAGAAATACTCGGGATCGCCGGTCGGTGCGCTGACGAAAGCGCTGACGTAGACATCCCAGTTTCCTTTTTTTAACAGTTCCAGATGGTTTGCGGTGCACTGGATCTGCACTTCCACGCCGATTTTCTTCAGGGATGCCTGCGCACTCTCCGCGAGCAGCGGCAGTTCCTGGCGGCTCGGGTAGGTGAGCCAGACAATCGACAGCCGTTTTCCGTCTTTTTCCACGTAGCCGTCGCCGTCCTCATCGGTCCAGCCAGCCTCGGCCAGCAGTTCTCGGGAATGATCGAGATCGTAGGATTCCTCCTGCACTTCGCTGTCTCCGAATGGAAAGTACGAGGGAAACGGGCCTTCTGCCACGCTTCCGTTTCCTTCCATCAGCGTATTTACAAAGCCTTCCCTGTCGATTGCGCCGATGATTGCTTCCCGCACGCGGTCGTCCTGCAGATTTTCCGAGGATCCGTTGAACTGACCGAAGAAAGTTCTTGAGGTGTCCGCCGAGGAAATGGTGTACGGCTCGTCGCGGAACAGGATCAGATTGGAATACGGCAAGCCGTACGCCGCGTCAAGTTCTCCCGACTGCAGCGCCATCGTCATTGTATCGCCGTCGCGGATTGTTTTTACTTCGATCCGGTCGAGCCTGGGCGTTCCGTTCCAGTAGTTTTCATTTTTCACGAGCGTCAGTCCCTGATCCGTCTCCACCTGTACCGCACAGTACGGACCGGTTCCGGCGACATTGCCGTCGTCTGTGACTCCCGCCTGCATATCGATGATGCATCCGTACGGGTCAGACAGATAGTTTAGGAGCGCCGGGACAGGCTGTTCGGTGTGAATCGTTAAGGTCAGGCCATCCGCCTCGATGCTCTCAATTTTCAGATCCCCGCGCGCACGGTCGTGCACTGTGATCAGATCCTCAAGGCATTCTTTGACCGCCTCCGCGTCAAGGGTGCGGCCGCTCGTAAACGTGATTCCCTCATGCAGCGTGATCCGCCATGTCGTATCGTCCACGATCTCATAGCTTTTCGCCAGCCATGGCTCAATCTCCATGGAATCCGAGTAATGAAACAGCGTCTCCCCGATGCCGTAGCGGATACATGCCCAGCCGGAGTAGCCGTTGTGCGGGTTGACATCGGACTCATCGTTTTCGGCATTGAATGTGGTGTCGCCGTATACGAAAACTTTTTCCTCCGGCTCACCTGCCGCCGTACTCTGACACCCCGTAAGCATAAACATCATGGCCGCCAGAATGCCGCCGAAAACATATGCACTTTTTTTCTTTCTGCCGTTTTTTCTCATCACAGACTGTACTCCATCAACAGTTTCGTGTATTCCTCTTTCGGGTGTTCCAGCACCTCCCGCGTTGCTCCCTGCTCCACGATTTTCCCCTGCCGCATCACGATCACGCGGCTGCAGAGTTCCTGCACCAGGGCAAGATCATGGCCGATCCACAGCATCGCAAGGCCTTCCTCTCTCTGCAGTTTTTTCAGCAGCTGAAGGATCTGTCCCTGCACTGCCGCGTCGAGCGCGCTTGTCGCCTCATCGCAGATCAGGAGGGACGGCTGCACGGCAAGGGATCGTGCGATCGCAGCTCTCTGACATTCGCCGCCGCTCGTCTCGCGCGGATACCGTTTCGCCGTTTCCGAGTTAAGCTCCACTTTTTCCAGCAGTTCCGGCAGGTGAAGACGGGCTTCTTTCCGGCTCATTCCCTGATTTCGGAAGGCTTCTAAGATTCCGGTTTCGAGTGTCTGCATCGGATCGAAGGAATCCTGCGGTGTCTGAAAGACCATCTGAATTTTCCGGTAAACTTCGCGCTGCTGTTTTCCTTTTCTTCCGAGGATTTCCTCGCCTTCCAGCAGAACACTGCCCGAATCCGCCGGGATCAAACCGGTGATCAGACGGGCTGTCGTGCTTTTTCCGCAGCCGCTCTCCCCGATCAGGCCGAGGCATTCCCCCGCGCTCAGCGTGAAGCTGATGCCGTCCACCGCGGCAAATTCCGCTTCCCGGCCGGTTCCGGCAAAGCTCTTGCTTAAGTTTTTTACTTCCAGCATCTTATGCATCTTTTTTCTCTCTTCCCGGAACGGATGCCAGGAGGCTTCTCGTGTATGCGTCCTTCGGATGTTCAAAGACCTCCTGCGTATCGCCCTGCTCCACGATGGCTCCGTCCTTTAAGATCACAACCCGGTCTGCCATCTCCTCCAGCACCGCAAGATTGTGCGTCACCAGCACCAGTCCCGTCTGCTCTTTCTGCTGCAGTGCACGAAGCTCCCGCAGCACCTGCGTCTGCGAAACTACATCGAGCGCGCTCGTCGGCTCATCCGCCAGCAGTAATGACGGGTGCAGCAGCATCGCGAGCGCAATTCCGACGCGCTGGTTCATGCCGCCGGAGAGCGCCGAAGGATAGCTGTTCCAGATTTTTTCGCCGTCAGTCAGGCCGATGCTCGCAAACCGCTGCAGCGTCATGTTTTTGATCTCTCTGCGGCTTTTTTTCTCATGGGCGCGCACGCTCTCACAGATCTGCGCTCCGATCTTCCGCGTCGGGCAGAGCGACGCCCCGGTGTTCTGGAAAATCATGCCGATCTCGGAACCGCAGAGACTGCGCAGCTGCTTTTCGGGCAGACGTGTCAGATCTTCGCCCCGAAAGCAGATTTTTCCGCCCGTGACGGAACCGTTCTTTCCCATCAGCCGCAGAATTGCGCGGATCAGTGTACTTTTTCCGCTGCCGGACTCCCCGGCGATACCGACGGTTTCTCCTTTTGCAACAGAAAAACAGATGTCATTTAAAATTTGCTCCCCCTCATAACAGACGGAAAGCCCGCTGATTTCCAGCAGTTTTTCGCTCATGTTTTTGCTCCCCTTGTTCCGGTTTTCGTTTGGTTTTTATCCCTGTTCAATCGTTTTCCGCACGGCCTCTCCGAGCAGATTGCAGACAAGAACGGTCAGAAAAATCGCCAGTCCCGGCGCCAGAATGACCCACGGAGCCGTCTGCAGCATGCTTCTTCCGTTGCTCATCATCGCCCCCCACTCCGCCGACGGTGCTTCGGCACCAAGGCCGAGGAAAGACAGGCCTGCGATTTCCAGCATCATCGTTCCGATATCGAGCACGGCTGTGACAATCGTCTGCCCCGCAAGATTCGGCAGAATGTGGCGTCCGATCATCTTCCACGTTCCGTTTCCTGAAAGGCGCGCCGCCGCGATGAACGGCATATGTTTCAACGCCAGCACGCGGTTCCGCGCAAGCCGCGCATATTTCGGCCAGGAAACGAGGATCAGCGATACAATAGCTCCCGTTATGCCGCTCTGCAGAACGCCGGAAAATGCAATTGCAAATACCATACCCGGAAATGCCAGAAAAACATCGGAGATCTGCATCAGAACCGTGTCTGTTTTTCCCTCCAGCCAGCCGCTGAAAATTCCGGCGAGGGTTCCGATCAGAGCGCTTGCCGCCACAACAAGAAGCGCGGAAAAAATGCTGACCCGCGCACCGGCGAGAATCCTCGAGAAGAGATCCCGTCCATAGCGGTCCGTCCCCATCCAGTGTGCTGCGGACGGCGGAAGGAGCGACAGTTCCAGGTTCTGCTCATACGGATCGTACGGCGCCAACCAGGCCGCGCACGCGGCAAAAAGCAGGAATGTACCGGCGAGGATGCCATAAAAAAGGAGCTTTCTTTTCTGTTCTTTTTTCATCGCATTCCCTCCAGCTTCGCCCGCGGGTCCAGTACGTTCATCAGCAGATCCGCCGCCAGATGCAGCAGCAGATAAATTGCTGCCATCCACACTAGATACGCCTGGATCACCGGGATATCGTGCATGGAAACGGCATCCACCGCCATTTTTCCGACACCGTTCCACATGAAAATCGTCTCAACGATGGCCGTTCCGCCGAGCAGCGAACCGGCGGATAAGAATAACAGCGTGACCATGCGGAGCATCACAGATTTTAATACGCTTCCGAACAGAATCCGGTTTTCGCTCAGCCCCCGTGCCCGTGCACCCGCCACGTACTCCTGCTCCATCTCAGCAAGCACGGCGGATCGAACCTGACGGGTATACTTTGCCGTCATCGAAACCGCAAGCGTCGCCGCCGGCAGCACACAGCTTTTCCATCCTTTTCCCATGCTGAGCACCGGAAAAAGATTCCATTTCAGAGAAAAGAAATATAATAGAAGAAGTGCTGTGAAAAATCCCGGAAACGAATTGCCCGCAAAGCAGAACAGACTGATCATACGGTCCGCCCAGGTATTCTGATATTTTGCACTCAGAATGCCGAGCGGAAATGAAAGACAGACGGTCATGAAAAGCGCCAGTGCCGCAAGCTCCATGGTCGCCGGCAGTTTTTCGCGGAAGCTTACAAGCACCGGTTTTCCGGAGACATACGACTCCCCGAAATCACCGCGCAGTGCGTTCTTCAGCCATTGCAGATACTGCACCGCTTTCGGCTGATCCAGCCCCAGCTCCTCCCGCATCGCTTCTTTTTCCGCCTCCGACATTACGCCGCCGCTGCTGCTCTCTTTTAAATCCACCGCATCGACTGACGAAAGTCCCGTCAGCAGAAAGGCAAGAATCGTCACGCCGAGGAATACCGGAATCAGGCGAAGCAGTCGTTTTAACAGATATTTCTTCACAAATACTCCTTTACTGCTTCACGGCACAGATTGAAAACATCGGTGCCGGGTTGTAGAACTCGTCTTTTTCCAGATAAATCCGTTTTCCAAGGCTCGTATCGATGCGGATTTCTCCCGCTGTGTTCTCGCACAGCACTGCCACATCGTACGCCGGCCGGTTTTTGCGGCTGATCGGGAGCTGCGATTTGATCCGTTCGCACTCTTCGAGCATCTCGTTTCCGACCTTGAAATGGGCGTGCTCCTCCGGCAGACCCTTCGTGTCGGCCACATCTTCTTTTCCATAATTGGCATCGAAGTTCAGCAGAACGCCGCCCGGTTTCAGCACACGCATCCACTCGCTGTAGGCATGCTCCGCATTCGGCAGCGTCCAGGTCAGGTTTCGGGAAATGACAACATCGAACGTTTCATCCGCAAACATCGGATTTTCCGCGTCCATGACCTGGAAGCGGCAGTCAGCGTTTTCTTCTTCGGCGAGCTGGATCGCATTCTCGATCATCTCCGGCGTCAGGTCGATGCCGAAGACTTCGTGGCCCTCTTTTGCCAGCAGAATCGAGAAAAATCCGGCTCCGCAGCCGACATCGAGAATTTTTAAGCTTCTTCCCGACGGGATCTGTTTTTCGATCTCCTTCATCCAGCGCTTCGCAATCGGGTTCGCAAGCTCGGAGCGTCTCTGCTCTAAAAAGCTCTCGCTCCGCTTCTCCCAGTAATGGACGATCTGCTCTTTGCGGTCATCGTATTCCGGCTCGCGCACAATCCGTCCGTAGGCAACGACAGGTCCGCCTTCCGTTACCTGCAGACTGCCCGTCTGATACAGTACAACACCGGTGTATTCGGCACGGCATGTCTCACGGAGCTTTCCATTGTAATCGCGGATCGTTCCGAGCAGTGCGCCCTCGGCCACCATATCGCCCGGCTTTGCCGCCGGATACCAGAGACCGTCCTCGGAAGCCGCCTGGTAGCGGACATCCGTCACTTCCATCGGCACGTAGTTCCGCACATCGCGGCGGATCTGATACATGCCGAGGCTGCTTAAAATATTGCGCACATCACGCTTGTCCGAGTTGACTTCCTCGGATGTCCATGCGCCCATGCCGCCGCGCTCTAAGAGGATGCTCGCAATGCCCTTGGATGCCGCGTAGTTGTACGCTCCGCCCGATGACACCATGGAACGCACCATGTACGGCACATCCACCTGCTCTGCCATCTTCCGCGAAGTTTCCGTCACTTCCTGCGCCGCTTTGCCGGCGTAATAGACATACGGAGTCAACGCTTCGAAATCGTCGCCGCTGTGAAGATCGATATAGTAATCCACCTTCGGATAAACTTCTTTCGTGATCGCCCACGCCAGACGCTCCATCTCGCTTCCGTTCGGATTTCCCGGGAAAACGCGGTTCAGGTTCTTGCGATCGGAAAGTCCGAGACTGCCCGCACGGTTTTCAAAGGCAGGACGGTTTAAGACTTTTAAAATCACAATCGTTCCAACCGTTTTCTCCGGCTGAAGCTCCGCTCCCAGTTCCACACACGCCTGAATGCCGACATACTCGCCCGAATGAACGCCGCCGGTGATCAGCATTGTTTTCCCGGGGAGTTTTCCACAGATGATCGTTCCCGGGAGCACGATATCCCCATTCGCAAAGGAGATATCCCCCTGATATTTCTCGCCGCGGCGGACGGTTACATCACCAAGCTGGAAGGACTGCTCCTCGTTTTTTTCCGCCCTCACCAGAAACATCGGTGTCGATGCATAGTTCAGTCTCTCTTCCTCACTCCAGACACGCTTCCAGATTTCGGAATCGGTCTGGATGGAACAGATGCCGAGGGATTCGAGCACCTTCGTATCCCACGCCGGCCGTTCCATCGCAGAGAGCGGCACCTGTCGCGCAATGTTTTCCATTCGGTCGATGTCGGTGCACAGATAATGGTCGTCGAGCTGCTGCTCCTCCACTTTCTTCCTGTCTGCCTCGTACGCTTCTTTTTTCTCCTCGTCGTAGAGATAGCCGTACCAGTTCGCATCAAAATTGAGCAGCACACCGCCCGGTTTCAGAACTCGCGTCCATTCTCGGTACGCCTGCTCCGGCTTTTCAAGATTCCACGTCAGATTTCTGGAAATCACAACGTCAAAGGTTTCATCCGCAAAGTCCAGATTCTGCGCATCCATCCGCAGCAGTGTCACGCGCTCCAGACCGGATCTGGTATATTTTCCCAGATTCTCTTTCGCCTTTTCCAGCATCTCCTCCGTGTAGTCGACAGCCGTCACGGTATAACCCGCCTCGGATAAAATCATCGGGAAGAATCCCGGGCCGGTTCCGATATCGAGAATCTTCAGTTCTTCTTTCTGTTTCTTCGGAAACTGCTCCTCTAATACGTGCAGCCACGCTTCTCTCTGGCTTCCCGCCAGTTCTTTTTCATTGACCTCGGAATACCCCTCCGCACGGGTTCCCCAGTAGGAGGCAATCTCCTGTAATAATTCCTGTTCCATAACTTCCGCTTCTTTCTTTTTTCTTAACTTTTCCGGTTCTCATCCGCAGACCGGCACGGCCGTTTTCTGACCGCTTAAATATTCCTTTACTCTACCAAAAATCATATCTTTCCACAAGCCCCCACGGGGGATATCCGCAACGCCGGTGCGTGATTTTCTCTCTTCTTCTTTGGCATTTTGTCCAATCCCGGTTTTCTTTCTGTTCTTTTTATCGGCAAATTTGATATTTTTTCTCGACATCCAAATTCTTTCGTGCTATAATAACACAGTGTTTTAACGCGTCAAAGTCAAAAAGTACAAGAGGAAAAGCAAATGAAAATAATTGTATGTATGAAACAGGTGCCGGCCGGCACGAAAGTGGATATTGATCCGGAAACCGGCGCCATGAAGCGGATGTCCGGCGAGACCCGGACCAACCCATATGATCTTTTTGCACTCGAAACCGCGATTTCCCTCCGGGAAAAGCTCGGCGGAACCGTGACCGTGCTGACCATGGGACCTCCGCAGGCGGAAAGCATGATGCGCGACGCCTACGCATGCGGTGCCGATGATGCCGTCATTCTCTCCGACCGGAAATTCGCAGGAGCCGACGTGCTCGCCACCTCCTATGCGCTCGCGCAGGGCATTCAGGTGATCGGCGGCGCGGATCTGATTATCTGCGGACGTCAGACAACCGACGGCGATACCGCACAGGTCGGACCTTCGATTGCCGAGCATCTGACGATTCCGCACGCTGCCTGGGTGGCTGAGATCACCGATGCCACGGAAAGCTCCATCACGGTCCGCCAGGATCTTGTGAGTGTTTCCCAGGTCTCCGAACTTCCGTATCCGTGCCTGATTACGATCGACAAAGATACCTGCGTTCCGCGTCTCCCTTCCTACCGCCTCAAAAAGGCAACGGCTGACCGCCCGGTCCGCATCTTAAGCTTTGCGGATATGCCGGATCAGGACTTAAGCCGCTACGGTCTTGTGGGCTCTCCTACTTCGGTTGAGCAGATGTTTGCACCGAAAGAGGCAGAAAAACAGGTCTACATCGAGGGAACTTCCGAGGAGAAGGCATCCCGCCTGTTTGCGGTTCTGAACGAAAATAAAATCATCTAATATACATCGAGTGCCAGTCACATTGGTACTCCGGAAAGGGAATTACTATGGATTTTCTGAAATTTGATGCCCAGAAGTGCGTGCTCTGCGGACTCTGTGTGGAAGGATGTCCTTTCAATGCACTCACGATCGAAGGCAGTGGAATTGAAGTCAATGAAAAATGCCGCATGTGCGGTTTATGCGTCCGCCGATGTCCGGAAAAAGCGATCCGTTTTGAGCAGAAGGCGCGCGCGTTTGATAAAGATGTATGGCGCAATTTCCTGATTTTTATCGAACAGGAACGCGGCGACATTCACCCGGTTGCGTATGAGCTGATCGGCGAGGCAAGAAAGATGGCGGCGAAGGTCAATTACGAAGTGCACTGTGTGATCGTCGGCGGAAACGGTACGTATGAAAATGCGAAAAAACTGCTCGCCTACGGTGTCGACAAGGTTTTCGTGTACGAGCATCCGGAATTTGAAGGCTTCCGCGCCGACTGCTATGCGGATGCTGTTGCCGACTGTATCGCAGCCAACAAGCCAAGCTCTGTTCTGATCGGCGCAACGGCGCTCGGACGTTCGCTTGCCCCGCGTCTCTCCACCCGTTTCCACACGGGCCTGACCGCAGACTGCACGACACTCGATATTCGTCCGAACTCCGATATGATTCAGATCCGTCCTGCTTTCGGCGGAAACATCATGGCGCAGATCGGCATCACAAAATCGCGTCCGCAGTTCGCCACCGTCCGCTACCGTGTTATGGATAAAGCAGAAAAAGTATCTGATCCGCACGGAGAAATCGTGGTATGTCCAGTCAGCGAAGATATGGCGCGCTCCAGAATTAAAATTCTTTCTTCTACCGTCATTGATAAGGTCAAAACGCTGGAAGAAGAGGATATCATCGTCGTAGCCGGCCGCGGTGCCAGAAACGAAAAAGGTGTGGAACTCTGCCGTGCTCTTGCTGATGCACTCGGCGGACAGCTCGCCTTTACCCGTCCGATGATCGAAAACGGATTCGGCGACACGGCGCATCAGATCGGTCTCTCCGGCCGTACCGTCCGTCCGAAGCTCATCATCACCTGCGGTGTCTCCGGTGCGATCCAGTTTACGTCCTGCATGACCGGTTCAGAATGCATCGTGGCCATCAACGAAGATCCGAATGCGCAGATTTTCGGCGTTGCCAACTACTGTCTCGTGGACGACCTGTTCCAGGTTGTGCCGAAGCTGACCGAATTACTGCAGAGCCGGAAGGAGGACGAATAACATGGCTTACCCATACAAGAAAATGACCCAGGAAGATTTCGACTACATCCGTTCTGTCACTTCCCCGGACCGCGTTGCCATCGGCGAGGAGATCGCGACCGAGTATTACCGGGATGAGATGCCGGAATACGGCGTTTTTCCGCCGGAGCTCTACGTCGAAGTGGAAAATAAAGAAGAAGTTTCTGCCATCATGGCATATGCTTATCAAGAAAATATCCCGGTTGTCTGCCGCGGTGCCGGAACCGGTCTGGCCGGAGGCGCTACGTGTAAGTACGGCGGCATCATGCTCTCCATCATGCGCATGAACCGCATTTTCCCGGTCGACCACAAAAACCAGACGATCACCGCAGAGCCGGGGGCACTGCTCATCGATATTCAGGCCGCTGCATCCGCAGAAGGCCTCTTCTATCCGCCGGACCCGGGTGAAAAGACGGCCTCGATCGGAGGAAATGTCATCACAAATGCCGGCGGTATGAAAGCTGTCCGCTACGGCCTCACCAGAGATTTTGTACGCTGTATCGAGGCGGTTCTGCCGGACGGATCGATCATGAATTTCTCGTCAAACGTTGTGAAAAATACGACCGGATACGATGTGAAAGACCTTGTGATCGGCTCCGAGGGTACGCTCTGTATTCTGACGCAGGTTACCTTAAAGCTGCTCCCGGCTCCGACGTGTACTTCCACACTCGTTCTGCCGTTCTCCAGCCTTGAGGAATGTGCCGACATGGTTCCGAAAGTGCTCGACCTTCCGTTTGTGCCGACTGCCATCGAGTTTCTTGAGCGCGAGCTGATCGACATCGTGGAGCGCCGTCTGAACAAAATGTTCCCGGTCAAACAGGGAAATGCCGTGCTGATCGTCATGTACGACGCTTCCAGCCGTCAGGAGCTTGACAATGCCATTGAGGCTGCCGCCGAGGCCGCTCTCGCGAATGGAGCGCTCGACTGCTACATCGCAGGAACGCCGGAGCGCGCCGGTTCTGTCTGGGCCGTCCGCGGTGCGATTCTCGAGGGTATGAAAGCCGATTCCGTTTCACAGGAGGAATGTGACGTCGTTGTTCCGCGTGCGAAGATTGCCGAGTACGTCAAGGCAGCCAAACGCATCGCCCTTTCCCACGGCATCCGCGTGGAGCCGTGCGGCCACTGCGGTGACGGAAATATCCACACCGAGATGCTGCGCGGACCGGAAATGACGGATGAAGAGTGGAAATCCGCAACACACGCCAGCCTGACAGAGCTTTATGCGCTCTCGAAAGAACTGGGCGGACAGCTTTCCGGTGAGCATGGTATCGGAAACGGCCGTCTGGAATTCCTGGAGGAGTTTGTCGGACCGCGGATGATCAATCTGTACAAGTCCATCAAGCTCGCCTTTGATGATAAGCTGATCCTGAATCCTGGAAAGGTAATCGAGTTTAATAAATAGAGATGGGAGAATAATTATGAGTGATTCCAAAACAGCCCGCAAACACGGCATGCCGCTTGCCATGGGCCTCGCTTTCGTTGCATTTACCACACAGTTCGGCGGCGGTTTTGCCTCCGGCGCACAGATTTACCAGTATTTCATCAACTACGGCATCTGGTGTCTGATTCTTCCGGCACTGACGCAGGGACTCTACGCGCTGTTCTTCTGGTACGGCATGCGTTTTTCCTACAAGCACAAAACATACGATTACCGCAGCTTTTCAAATGCACTGTACGGCAAAACCCGTCCGGTGATGTCGAACCTCTATGAAGTCTGCTACCTGATCATGATCGGCACCGCTTCGGCAGCCGCTTTCGCAACCGGCGGTTCCACGATTCAGACGCTGTCCGGCATGCCGTACTGGCTGTGCACTGTGATCATCGCCGCTTTCATTTTCCTCGTTGCACTCTTCGGCACAAGCATTGTTCGGAAATGTGCTTCGACACTTAGTGTTCTGATCATCATCGGTCTTGTGATCGTTCTTGTTCCGAATATCATCGCTCAGTGGGGCGATATTACCGCTGCCATCGGCCGCATGAGTTCCGGCGAAATGTCTGTGCTCTCCCACGAAACCGGCGCCTTCGGACCGGCGCTCTACTCGGCAGTGCTGTACTTCTTCTTCCAGCTGGCTTCCGTTTCAGTTATGTACCAGCATATGGAGGATGTTACCGATGTGAAACAGATCAACCGCGCCGCCATCGGCATGTTCCTGTGCAACTTCCTTGCCATGGAGCTTGCGATTGTCGGACTGCTCGGCATCGCCTATGTGGCTGATCTCGCCAGCGCTTCCGTTCCGATGCTCGTCCTCGTACAGAACGGTGTCGGTGCAAAAGTTCTGACTCCGATTATCTCAATCCTGATCATCCTCGGTGCGATTTCCACCGCCGTCAACATGATCTCCGGTATCGTAACACGCTGCGTCAACTCGATCGAGCGCAATAAGAGCAAAGAAGAACGCGCCAAAGGTCATCTGCTCCGCAACGCAATTTTCACTGCTATCTTTACCTTCCTCGCCTTCGCAATCGCACAGTTCGGTCTGATGGCGGTTGTAAAGAAAGGATACGCTTATCTTGGATATGCCGCATTTATCACACTGTTTGTTCCGTTTGTGGTTCATGCAATTGCTACCAGAGGAAAAGAAATCTAAAAAGAAATCTGATTTCGGACAGAAAAAAAGAAAACCGTTTTTCACAGCGGTTCTCTTTTTTTCTGTCTTTTTTCTGCCTTTCTAACTATACTGCCAGAACACCATCAGCTTCCGTGTCGCGGTATCTTCGCTGTAGGTATACTGCACTGAGGCCAGCCCGTAATAATCGCAGAGATAACCGGAAGCCCGGTCCAGCAATTCCGGGCGGGCTTCCATGGCCTGTGCCATCAGATCGTCGGAAGCAAACTTGAATTCGGAATACTCTTTTCCCTCCTCGATGTCTGTCTCCATATCCCACAGAATTTTTCCGGTGTCCAGTGTTTCCAGATACCGGCCGATCTGCCGGTAATACTCCAGATCGTCGGACGAACACGACGGAAGTGCCATTGCGACATCCGCCTGATGCGTGTCCGCAAATTCTGCATCGGAAACGCAGAGGAAATCGTAGTAAATCAGATCAGACGGCAGATTATACTCGCCGCTCTCGCCCTCCGCGAATACCGGGTCGCCCCAGGTCACGTCCACGTTGTAGTAATCGTCTCCGCATTTTACCATATTCCAGCCATGCGCCTCGCCGGTATCGGTCGTTCCCGTCACATAGATCACAGGGATAGCAAGGCGGTTCATCAGATACTGGAACGTCCGTGCATACCCTGCGCAGACCGTCTGACCGTTCACAAGACCGCTGTAGAGCGTCTGGTTGTCCGGCGCATCTTTGTCATAATCGATCCGGCGGATGCATTCTTCAAAGATATATTTGATTCTGTCATACGTCCCCATCGACTCATCGATTCCGGCAAGATACTCTGCTGCGGCCGCATCAATCTGTGCCTGACGTTCTGCGGCCTCTTCTGCCGAAATCGTATACTCCGGCACTACCGCGCAGTAGTTTGCCGGCTCGCCGTACCCTGTGACATGCGACGCTCCGTTGATCCAGCAGTATTCCGGGTAATCCATATAGACCCAGCTGTAAACCTCTGCCGTCATATCGGGATCGCCGCCCCTTGTGATGATCTTCTCCTGATGCTCTGCAATTCCCTGCACCAGTTCGCGGTAGATCATCTGCCGGTTTTCATCAAGCTGGCTGTAATAGTATCGCTTCGCCAGCTCCTCCTCGTCTGTATTTTCCTCCTGAAACTGCGTTACGGCAAACCCTTCCTCGCTGTTCCAATCCGTTGTCTGCGAAATACTGCTGCTTTGTGCCTCTTTTTGTGATGCATCCTTTTCATCCAGATCTCCGAATACCAGATACGCCGCCAGCAGGCCAAGCAGCAGCGGAAGAACCGCCCGCAGCGGCCGTCTCCGTCTTCTTCTGTGTCTTCTCTTTGCCATTATCCTCTTCTCCCAGGTAAGTTAAAACTCCGCTGCACAGTGCATCCGCCACCTTTTTCTGGTATTCCTTCGTGTTCAGAAGTGCCTCCTCCTCCGGATTGGAGAGGAAACCGCACTCGCAGATCACCAGCACTGCGTCGGTCTTTTTCAGCATGTAATACGTTTTGTTTCCCTTTGCTTTTCTGTGATTGGCCGGATCGAGCCCCGCGACCAGTGCATCCTGCATGCAGAGCGCCAGTTTTTCGCCTTCTTTCGAATCGGTATAATAAAAAACCTGCGCACCCTTGACCGCCGCGTCCGGGTAACTGTTCTGGTGAATGCTGATCACGCAGTCCGGCTTCTTTTCATGGATCAGCTGCACGCGCCGCTGCAGATCCTGCACTTTCGCATTGACCGCACCCGGATCGGAGAGATCGTCCTCCCCCTCGCGCGTCATCACCACGAGGATTCCCTGCTTTTCCAGCTTCTTTTTCAGCAGACGGGCAATCGCCAGGTTGATATCCTTTTCTTTGACACCGTTTGCGCCGATTTTGCCGGGATCGTCGCCTCCGTGGCCGCTGTCCAGCACCACAACTTTCTGCGCTGCCTTCTGTGCCGCCGCAAGCTTTGCGCCCTCACGGGACAGAAAGTACGCCGCCGCGAGCAGAATCACCGCCATCAGCCATTCCAGTTTTTTCCCATGCTCCAATGAAAAAGCCCCCTGCTGCAAATTTCCTTTCTTGGTCATTTTATGCAGCAGCGGGGCAGGTTACAACTCTTATTCTTTTCGCGTTTGATTACTCTTCCTCATCC
>CAVBNJ010000037.1:0-14554 GCA_963596755.1 bacterium | reverse complement strand
TGTCCGTATACAGTGTCATTTCCAACTGCGTCATCCTGTTCAATTCCCTCTTCACCGGAGTCGGCCAGTCGATCCAGCCGATTATCGCGACAAACTACGGCGCAGGAAAAGGGGAGAGAATCAAAAAAGTACGGAACATGGCGTTCGTGACTATCATCATCATGGGAGCCATCTTCTCCGCAAGCGGCATCCTGTCGCCGAGCGGAGTCTGCTCGATCTTCATGCACATGACCCCGGAAATGTCCGCCATCGCCGCAAAAGGACTGCGGATGTATTTCATCGCCTTCCTTCCAATGGGAATCAATCTGCTGACATCATACTATCTGCAGTCAATTCTCTGCGTGAAGAGCTCGCTCTGCATCTCGCTCCTCCGAAACGTATTCCTGAGCAGTGTCGGAATTTTGGTATTCCCATTGCTGTTTGGCGGAAGCAGCCTCTGGATCGTAATGCCGATTGTGGAAATGATGGTATTGGTGTTGAGCGTGGTGTTTTTAAAGAGACAGGATTGAAAAAAATATGAGAATATTATATACTACTCATGAGTATACTACTCATGAGTAGTATTTTGTGTAAGGAACTTTCGGAATATATGGGAGGCAGGATGCGTATGATTGGAAGACTGGAAGAATTAAAGCAGTTAGAAAAATTTTATAACAGTTCCAAGTTTGAATTTTTAACATTATATGGTCGGCGCAGAATCGGTAAGACGACGATATTAAGAGAGTTTGCAGGGCGACACAGAGCAATGTTTTTTTCAGCACAGGAAAAGAATGATTCTCTGAATCTTCTTGATTTTTCCAAGGTAGCGCAGACTTTTTTTGAAGGAAGTTTTATCTCTTCTTTTCCAAACTGGGAAGCTGCATTTGAATATATTACAAGGAAAACTTCAGAAGAAAAACTTGTATTGATTATTGATGAATTTCCGTTTCTGGCAGAACCAAATCCGTCGATTAAAAGTATTTTACAGCATACGATTGATCATGTCTGGAAAGAAAAAAATATTTTTCTGATATTATGTGGATCCAGTGTGAGTTTTATGCTGAATGATGTCATGGGATATAAAAGCCCGCTGTATGGAAGAATAACGGGAAATATGGAAGTGAAACCATTCGATTATTTGGAGAGCGCAGAATTTTTTCCGAATTATAATAAAGTGGAAAAAGCAATTGCGTATGGAATTCTGGGAGGGGTGCCAAGATACCTGGAAGCTTTTTCACCGGAACTCTCTCTGGAAGAAAATATAAAAAATAATTTACTTACAGAAGGAGCATTTTTGAATGATGAACCGCAGACACTTTTGCGAATTGAATTAAGAGAACCATCCGTATACAATTCTATTTTGGAAGCAATTTCGAATGGATGCAATAAAATCTGTGAAATTTCCGATCGAATTCATGAAGATAAAAGTAAATGCAGTAAATATATACTTACTCTGCAGACATTAAGACTGATTGAAAAAAGTGTTCCCTGTACAGAGCCGGAGACAAGCAGAAAGGGAATTTATGAGATAACAGATCATTACTATAAATTCTGGTACCGCTATCTTTTTACAAATCAGAATTATTATTCTATGTTAGGGCTGGATCTATCCTGTGAAGAGATTATGGAAAGCATAAATGACTATATGGGACCTGTTTTTGAAAAGATATGTGAACAATATCTGATCAGAGCGGCACGAAGAAAAAAGCTCCCGTTTATTCCATATAAAATGGGAAAATGGTGGGGAAATAATCCGTTGTTGAAAGCACAGGATGATGTGGATATTCTTGCATTTGATAAAACAGGAAAGAAAGCTTTGTTCTGTGAATGTAAGTTTCGAAATAAACCGATGCCAATGGAAGAGTATGATGATCTGGTTATGGCAACGGAAATCTTTAAGAATATAGAGGAAAAATATCTTATGTTTTTCAGCAAGTCAGGATTTACAGAACCAGTAAAAGAACGGGCGAAAAGAGAAAATGCGATTTTGCTGACTGTAGAAGATTTGTATTTGTGATAGAAAGTTAAATATCTCTGTTTTACAGAAGCAATTCTGTAAAATGGGGATATTTTTTACGCGGGCAACGAGCCAAAGTCCGTGCTTGCACGAGACCTTGGCGACTGCCGCGATAACTTGAGAAACTCGCGGAGCGTGTTTCTCATAGTTGCCGCGGGCGGACCAATTTTGATTAGAAAAATTTTTGGCATTGAGAACAAAGTGCGGAGACGGTATAATGGAAGCAGAATGTTTGCAGAAGTGGAGAACAAAAAAGCAATGATCATAAGAAAAGCAACTCCCGATGATATTGATGGTGTCGAGAAGTTATACGACGCCATTCACACGGCAGAAGAAAACGGAAAACAGACGATCGGATGGATCCGCGGCGTATATCCGGTGCGGGCAACTGCGGAAAATGCGTTGAAAAGAGAGGATCTTTTTGTCCTTGAGGATAACGGTGAAATATGCGGAGCTGGAATCATCAATCAGATTCAGGTGGATTCCTATCGGCAGGGAAACTGGAAATACGATGTGTCGGAGGACGAGGTGTGTGTGCTGCACACGCTGGTGATTTCTCCCGAGCACGCGGGGAAAGGATATGGCAGAGCGTTTCTGACGTATTATGAAACGTATGCGCTGGAGCACGGCTGCCCGGAGCTCAGAATTGATACGAATGCCAGAAATGTGACAGCACGCGCCATGTACAAAAAACACGGCTACAGCGAAATCGGTATCATTCCAACCGATTTTAACGGAATTGAAGGAATCCAGCTGGTGCTGCTGGAAAAGTATCTGGGAATGAAAGAAGATTAACAGAAAAGGTATAAGAAATGAGATATCAGATCAGAAATGCAAAAGTACAGTTTGGCGCTGATACGATTTTGAACAGTGTGAATTTTGAAATTCACGATACAGAAAAAATAGCAATTGTCGGCAGAAACGGATGCGGAAAGACGACGCTTCTGCGGCTGATTGCCGGGGATATTGAGATGAGTAATCTGGACAGTGATGAGAGCTGCGGGATTACAATGAGCGGAAAACAGAATATCGGCTTTCTGCGCCAGATCAATTTTACGGATGGATCGGTGCCGGTAAAAGAGGAACTGGAGAAGGCTTTTTCGGAAGTTTTTGCGTGCGAAGCAAGAAAAAAGGAAATCGAAAAACTGCTTGCCGAGACAGAAGATCACAAAAAACTGCTGGCAGAGTATGATTATCTGGAGCGGAGAATCGAGAGCCTGCACGGGTACAGCTGGAAAAAAGATATGGAGACGATGTTTCAGAAATTCGGCTTTGCGCTCGAAGATCTGGAAAAACCGATCGGTGAATTTTCGGGCGGACAGCAGACGAAAATCGCGCTGATTCAGCTCCTTTTACAGCGCCCGGACATCCTGCTTCTGGATGAACCGACCAACCACCTCGACATCGCAGCGGTGGAATGGCTGGAAAATTATCTGAAAAGCTATGAAAACGCCGTAGTCATCGTATCGCATGACCGAATGTTTCTGGATCGCGTGATCGACGTGACGTATGAAATCGAATACGGTGACATCAAACGGTATCCGGGAAATTATTCTGCGTTTGTGAAACTAAAAGAAGAAGCGCAGATCAAACAGGAAAAAGACTATGAAGCGCAGCAGAAGGAAATCGAGCGTCTGACCGCATGGATTGAAAAATGGAAAAACACTCCGACAAAAGTAGCGGCCACCCGTTCCAAGCGAATGGCGATCGAGCATATGGTAAAAATCGAGAAGCCGCGGCGGTTTGATACGAAAACCTTCCATGCTTTATTCCGCCCCGCGCGGGAGAGCTATACGGATGTGCTCACGATGAAAAAACTGAAAATCGGATACGACACCATTCTGAGTGAAGTTTCGGCCGTCATCAAAAAAGCAGAACGAATTGCGATCATCGGAGAAAACGGAAAAGGAAAGTCGACACTTCTGAAAACGGTTGTAGGCGAAATCAATCCGCTGGGCGGAAGTTATCAGTTTGGAAACCGCGTGGATTTTGCGTACTTTGATCAGCACAAAGCAGTCAATCAGAAATTCGATCCGGAGCAGACGGTTCTCGATTACTTCTGGAGCCTTTACCCCAACCTCCTCCGCAACGATGTCCGGAGTGCGCTGGGCGCCTTTCTGTTTTCCGGCGAGGATGTCGAAAAGAAAATGGGACAGCTCTCCGGCGGCGAAAAAGTGCGGCTGGAGCTCTGCCGGATTTTCTATACAAAACCAAATTTCCTGATCCTGGACGAGCCGACGAACCACATGGATCTGGCAGGAAAAGAAGCACTGGAAAAGATGCTGACGAGCTACGAGGGAACCGTTCTCTTTGTATCGCACGACCGCTATTTCATCAACCAGGTGGCGACCGGCATTCTGGCGTTCGGTGAGGATGAGGTACAGTTTTACGGCATGAATTATGCACAGTACCTCGAAGAACTCAAGCGGCAGACACCGGGAAGAGAGATGGAAAATGGCGCAGCGAACGTACGGAAACCAGCCGATGTTCCGACGCTGGATGATGTGTTTGACAAGAAAAAATATTATAACCCTGGCAAAATCCTGTCCCGCTTAAAACGACAGCTTGAAAAATACGAGGAGCAGCTTGCCGAGAGCGAGAACAGAATGTCCGAGCTTCAAATGGAAATGATGGACCCGGAACTCTCCGCGAATTACGAACGGCTGATGGAGCTTCAGACGAAAATAGACGAGGAAAACAAAACCCAGGAATCCCTGCTGGAACGCATGATGGAAACAGAGCTGGAACTGGAAGAATACGAGCCGCAGGAATAAGTAAATAAGGATAAGGAGGATGCCCCGTGTTAGCAGAAGAACGTCAGAATGCCATTGTAAATGAGGTAAATATAAATGGATCTGTATTGGTAAAAGAATTAAGTGAAAAATATGGAGTGACGGAAGACAGTATCCGCAAAGATCTGACACTCCTTGAAAAAAAAGGAAAATTAAAGAAGACGTATGGAGGAGCTGTAAAAATTCGGATGAATGTGCATGAATTTTATGCTTCTCAGCGAAAGGGAAAAAATCTCGAGGAAAAAAGAAAAATAGCAGAAAAAGCATTTGAATTAATTGAAGATGGAGAGATGATATTTCTTGATATTTCAACTTCAAATCTTGAACTGGCAAAGCTGATTATTCAGGAAGAAAAAAATATAACAGTTGTAACGAATATGATAGAAATCATGCTTTTGTTTACAGGAACAACGAAAGTAAAGATGATTTTTATCGGTGGCTGCATGAGTAATGGAAAAGATGGATTTGTTGGTGCGCTCGCAAATCAGGAAATCAGCAAATACAGATTTGATAAAGCGTTTCTTGGAGTAGTAGGAGTTGATCTGGAGGCAAACAGAGTAACAACATACCATGTGGAGGATGCAACAACAAAAACCTTAATATTGGAATGTGCTGACAAATCTTATATGATGCTGGAAACAAGGAAATTTGAAACGGATGGAAATTACCGATATGCTAAAATAAATAATTTTTCGGGGTGTATTATGGAAACTGCTCCGGACGAAGGTCTGAAAAAACAGATGAACCGATATCCGATCGAGTGGATTTAAAAATATAGAATTAGTAATAATGACGATATTTAAGGTCTGAATCAGGTGATTTGGATTTTAAATATCGTTTTTTTTGTATATTTCCCACAAACAATAACAATCAATAAAAAATAATAATAAAAATGATTGACAATAATAAAAAACAATGGTAAATTAATAACAACAAATAACAATCAATAAAAAACAATAATAAAAAGGATGGCGAAATTATGAACAGCAGAATTTGTATTCTGAAAGAAAAGATTCTCTCGGAACCTCGTTTTGCATCCATTGAACAGGCAAAAATAATTACCGATTCTTACAAAAAACATGAAAAGGAACAGCGTATCCTGCAGCGGGCCTATTCTTTAAAAGCGGCGCTGGAACAGATTACGATTCATGTAGAACCGGAAGAAAGAATTGTTGGAAATCGAACGGCGGGAGTCCGGTACGGAGTGGTTTTTCCGGAAAGCGGAAGTTCCTGGGTGGATCGGGAATTTGAAATGCTTCCAACGAGAAATCAGGATAAGTTTCAGGTAAAGGAAGAAGATATCCGATATTTTCGGGAATCCATAAAACCATATTGGGAAGGAAAATCCCTGGAAGATGTACTGAAAAAGAATTATGGAAAAGAAATTCAGGAAATCTCAAAGGTAGTAAAAATCAATCAGCAGGATCATGCACAGGGACATATCTGTCCGGACTGCAGCAGATGGCTTGCACTTGGACCGACAGGGCTGAAAAAAGAAGCAGCTGAAAAAGAAAAAGAAACCAACGATGAGGGAAAGATTATTTTTTATAAAAGTATTCGCATCGTGATGGAAGGCGTTTCAAATTTCATGGAAAGATATGCAGATGAAATGGAAAAACAGCTTTTCATAAAAGAAAATGAAAAATACAGCGCTTCCATGAATGAAGTAATACAGAACTGCAGAAACCTTGCCGCAAGGCCGGCAGAAACCTTCAGTGAAGCATTGCAGAGTCTGTGGTTCCTGTTTGTTGTGCTGCATATGGAGTCAAATGCATCCTCATTCTCGCCGGGAAGACTGGACCGGATTTTATATCCTTATTATAAAAAGGATATCGAAGAGGGAAGGATAACCGGGGAATCCGCACTGGAACTCATCGAATGTCTCTGGCTGAAGTTCAATGAAATTGTATATATGAGAAACAAAAACAGTGCGAAATATTTTGCGGGTTTCCCAATTGGCTTTAATATTGCGATCGGAGGATGTGATGAAAATGGAAAAGAGGTAAAAAATGAACTTTCTTTTCTGTTTTTGAAAGCGCAGGAAGAACTGGGACTGCCGCAGCCGAATCTGTCAGTGCGGCTGAATGAAAACACAAGTGAGGATATCCTGGAACAGGCGATCCGGGTTGTGGCAAAAGGAAGCGGAATGCCGCAGTTTTTCAACGACAAAGCGGTAATTCCGGCACTGGAAGATCTGGGAATCAGTCATAAGGATGCGATGAATTATGCCATTGTCGGATGTGTGGAACTTACAACCCAGGGAAACAATCTGGGATGGAGTGATGCGGCAATGTTCAACCTGAATAAGGCACTGGAACTTGTTCTTACAGGAGGAAAATGTCTTCTGACGGGCGAAAAGATCGGACCGGATTTCGGAAAACTGACGGATTATCAGACCTATGAGGAATTAGAAGAAGCATTGAAAAAGATGCTGGATTATTTCATAGAGAAGATGGTAAAAGCGTGTGAAGAGGTAGAAAAAGCACATATTTCCATTCTCCCGACACCATTTCTTTCAGCAGTGATTGATGACTGTATGGAAAAGGGAATGGATGTAACCGCTGGCGGAGCACATTATAATTACTCAGGAATTCAGATGATCCAGGTTGCAAATCTTGCAGATTCCCTTGCTGCATTAAAGAAATTTGTGTTTGAGACAGGAAAAATCTCAAAAAAAGATCTTTTGGACGCGCTGGAACATAATTACGAGGGATACGAAACAATGCGGGTTATGCTGCTGAATAAAGTTCCAAAGTACGGCAATGATGTCGCGTGGGTCGATGAACTGGGCGTTCAATGGGCGGAATATTTCAGAAAAAAACTGGCTTCCTATACCAATTATCGGGGCGGAAAATATCACACAGGTATGTATACGGTATCTGCGCATGTACCAATGGGAGAAAATGTCGGAGCATCGCCGGATGGAAGAAAGGCTGGAACACCGCTGGCCGACGGAGGAATGTCGCCGGTATACGGAAGAGATGTTACAGGACCGACAGCCGTACTGAAATCCGTTTCACGACTGGACAAAACACTGACAAGCAACGGCGGGCTGCTGAATATGAAATTTCTGCCGGAATTTTTCAAGACGGAATCGGGGGTTCAGAAATTTGCACAGTTTTTAAGAGCGTTTGTAGATCTCGAAATTCCGCATATTCAGTTCAATGTTGTAAATAAAGAAGATTTAATTGCTGCCAAGAAAAATCCGGAACAATATCGAAGCCTGACGGTAAGGGTGGCAGGATACACAGCATATTTTACAGAACTGGCCGGAGAGCTGCAGGATGAGATCATCGCAAGAACTTCATATGGAGAAATCTGATATGCTGGGAAGAATTTTTGATATTCGACGTTTTTCAACACACGACGGAAGCGGAATCCGAACGACAGTTTTTATGAAAGGCTGTCCGCTTCGCTGCATCTGGTGTCAGAATCCGGAAGGGATTGATTCACAAATTTTGCCGGTCCGCATGGAAAATACCTGTATTCACTGCGGAAGATGTGCAGAAATAAGCAGAAAAGGAGGCGTGAAAGAAGAGCAGGGAGTTTTAAGGGTTGACCGGACGAAATGCGATGAATGGGACAGAATCATAGAAGAATGTCCTTCGGGAGCATTTGTTATGGATGCAAGATATTATTCATCCGATGAATTAATGAAGGAACTGCTGAAAGACAGGATATTTTATAAACATGGCGGAGGAGTGACATTTTCCGGAGGAGAACCTCTGATGCAGGATGCATTTCTGGAAGAAATATTAAAAAAGCTGAAAAAAGAAGGAATCCATACAGCGGTAGAAACATCGCTGCATGTGTCAGAAGAAGCACTGGAAAAACAGTTATCTTATCTGGATACAATTTATGCAGACATGAAAATATATGATGAGCAGAAACACAGGAAATGTACCGGTGTATCCAATCAACTGATCCGGAAAAATCTTGAAAAACTGTTAAAGAGCAGTTTTAAGAATAAAGTAATTATTCGCACACCCTTAATTCCAGTCTATACAGCGACAGAAGAAAATCTGGCTGCTGTTGCAGAATTTCTGACAGATCTTTATCCGGATGTGAGATATGAACTGCTGAACTATAATCCACTGGCAGAGGCCAAGTATCATCTGGTAGGGAAAACATATTGTTTTAAAGAAAATCCAGGACTTTACAGCAAAGAACAAATGCTGCAGTTTGGACAGATTGTAAAAGAGCATGGCGTAAAGAATTTAATTATGGAAATCTAGGAGGAAATGGAAATGAAATTTATTATTGATGACGCAGATGTAAAAAAAATCAGAGAGATTGCAGAGTATTATCCGGTGGACGGTGTTACAACCAATCCATCCATTCTTGCGAAAAGCGGAAGAAATCCATATGAAGTTTTAGAGGAAATCAGAAGCATCATCGGACAGGAAAAAGAACTTCATGTGCAGGTGATTTCAAAAGATGCAGAGGGAATGATTGCAGAGGCCAGAAAAATTACCGAGGTGCTTGGAAAAGACACTTATGTAAAAATTCCTTCCGTAGAAGAGGGCTTTAAAGCGATGAAGGCACTGTCCGCAGAAGGAATTCATATCACGGCCACAGCCATTTACACACCGATGCAGGCATTCCTTGCAGGAAAATCGGGCGCAGACTATGCGGCTCCATACGTAAACCGGATCGATAATCTGGGAGCAAACGGAGTTGAGACGGCAAAAGCAATTCATGATATTTTTAAAAACAACGGCTTAAAAACAGAAGTTCTTGCAGCAAGCTTCAAAAATTCCCAGCAGGTTCTGGAACTTTGTAAATATGGAATCGGGGCAGCCACGATCAGCTGTGAAGTAATCGAGGGCTTGGTGAAAAATGCGAGTGTCACAGCAGCCGTTGATGCGTTTATCAAAGATTTTGAAGGTTTATGCGGGGAAGGAAAAAACATGTCGAATTGCAGATAATGGAGAAGAGATTATGAAGAGTGTAGGAATTGATATTGGCGGAACGCAGCTTCGCGTTGGGATTTTTGATGAAAACAGAAGAATGATCGAGTGTTTTAAAACCGAAAATGACAGAAGTCTGACGGCAGAACAGAATATGGATAAACTGCTGGCATTTATCAAGGAAAAAAACTATCAGTATTCCGGGATTGGAATCGGCTGTCCGGGACCATTAAATACAAGAATTGGAAAAATTCTGAATCCGCCCAATCTGGTAGGATGGGATGATTTCGAAATCGTACATTATGTGGAAAGCAGAATGCAGATAAAAACCGTTCTGAACAATGACGCAAATGTGGCAGGACTTGCGGAAGCATTACTTGGTGCTGGCGCCGGTTATGAGTCTGTTGTTTTTGTGGGAGTTTCTACTGGAATCGGAGGAGCCTTTGTATATCAGAATAAACTGGTAAATGGAGCAAACTCCAATGCAGCAGAATTCTGGAACATGATTGTGAATGATGATGAATATCACCATAAAAGTGCGAATGCAGGTGCCTTAAATGAGCAGAGCAGCGGAAGTGCATTGGAGCGAATCGCATCAGAGGCTTATGGAAGACCGATGAAACCAAAGGAGTTATTTGAGCGTTACTACAAAAGAGATGCAAAGGCAGAAGAAATTATTGAAAGAGCTCAGGATGTACTGGCAAAAGGAATTGCCAATATTACCTGCACCATAGATCCGGACATGATTATTGTAGGAGGATCTGTGGCACTGCACAATCTGAGCTTTGTTGGAAAGGTCATTGAGAAAGCAAAAAAATATGTGCTGTATCCGGAGTATCTTCGAGTCGAGATGGCAAAGTACGGAGATGATGCAGGGCTGATGGGAGCTGCACTTCTGGTCTAAAAATGCAAGGGAGGGTTTTGAAAGATGGGGAAAGAAAATAAAAAAACATTTCTCACACACATTTTGAATGGAATAAATTATATGCTGCCCTGTGTTGTGGCAGGCGGAATCCTGATGGGGCTGGGGTATATGTTTGATGATGCGGCGATCAATCCGGCAAATTACGGTTACAACACAGCAACAGCTTCCTTTTTCAGTACAACAGGCTCTGCCATTTTTGGAATGATGCTGCCGGTTCTTTCCGCAGGCATTGGATACAGTCTTTCCGGAGTGGATGCAATTCCGGCGGGACTTGCGGGCGGTGTTCTGTGCAGTCAGGGAAAATCGGGATTTCTCGGGGCGCTTGCAGCAGGATTTCTTGCGGGATATGCGATTCGAGTTCTGCAGAAGTTTTTGAAGAAAGTGCCGGAGTCTCTGGATGGTGCGAAAAAACTGCTTTTGTTTCCGTTACTCAGTGTTATTATCATCGGGCTGATATCGGTTGGTATTCTGGAACCGTTTGTCGGGGCAATCAATAAGTCCATGAATGCCGTACTGCAGTCTATGAACGGAAGCAGTAAGATTCTTCTGGGTCTTGTAGTTGGAGCCATGCAGGCGATTGATATGGGAGGTCCGGTGAACAAGACAGCATATCTGTTTGCAGTAGCAGCCATGGCGAATGGACAATATGATATTATGGCGGCAGTTCTCGCCGGCGGAATTGTTCCGCCTTATGTAACAGCACTTGCGACGACGATTTTCAGAAAAAAATTCACACAGAAACAGCGCCAGACAGGATTAACCAATTACATTATCGGGCTTGCCGGTATAACAGAAGCGGCGATTCCATTCTGGGCAGAAGATCCGATCGGTGTCATTATTTCCTGTGGAATCGGATCAGGAATTGCAGGAGCGTTATCGATGGCTTTCGGATGCAGTGTTATGGCACCATTTGGAGGAGTGTTTATTCTTCCTTTAAACTCCAACATACCGGGGTATGTGATTTCAATTGTAAGTGGAATTGCGGCAGGGACTCTGCTGTATGGACTTTTGGGAAAACGAACGAAAGAATTGGATAAAGAAGAGAACGGTGTTTTCCTTGACTTTTCCGCACCTCAGTCATAAAATGGACTGAGAGGTGAGAACGATCGAAAAAATAGCACAGTCCATTGCGGACATTAATCAGGCAAATTCACGCGTGACCAATCTGTACTGTGAATGGGTAAAAGCAAAGGGAATGAATTACAATGAATTTCTGATGTACTACATTCTGCTGGAAGGAAATAAAACACAGAAACAGTTGTCCCTGCGCACGCATCTGATCAAACAGACCGTCAATCATATTGTGAAATCGATGATGGAAGATGGCTTCGTTGTATTAAAAGAAAATCCGGAAAATTACCGGGAGAAATACGTGGAGTTGACAGAAGAGGGCAGAAAAAAGGCGCATGAAGTTGCGGATGAACTGATTGAAATTGAAAACAGAGCCGTGGAGAAAATGGGGGAAGAGAAAATCCGGGAACTCGGAAATCTCTCCCGGCTCTTCGGCGATATTTTAAAAGACGAAATGAAATAGGTTCGTCTTTTTTTTGCGAAAAATTTTCATTTGACATCAGTCCAAAAATGGACTATTATGGAGATAAATTCAAAATGGGATTGGGAGGATCTTTATGAAAGTATTATTCATCGAAGGATGCAGAAAAGGCGGCAACACCGATGCGGTTGCCAGCCAGTTTGCAAAAGGAGCAGAGGAAGCCGGACACGAAGTGAAACGGGAGTATCTGTTCACCAAGAAAATGAACGGATGTCTTGGATGTCAGCATTGCCGGACGACAGACGGCACCTGCGTATGGAAAGATGATCTTGTTCCGGTCAATGACGAAATTCTGGAAAGCGACGTTATTGTGTTTGTATCACCGGTATACTTCTACGGCGTAACCGCACAGCTGAAAATGGCCATGGACCGTACCTTCAACATTGAGGACCGCGTGCACGACAAGAAAATTTTCTTCATCACAAGTGCGGCAGCGCCTGAGGGAGATGAGTTTGAAAAGAAACTGCAGTATGCCATTGATACCGTTCAGGGCTGGGTGGACTGCTACAGAAACAATGTCAATCTGGAAGGCGTCTTTGCCGCATGGAACATGTGGGGCGAGCCGGATATCAAGAAACACGAAGCATATCAGGAAGCATACGAGGCAGGTAAAAACTTATGATGACATTAACCAAAATCGCAGAGAAGAAAAATGTATTTTTCCAGCTGGCATCTCTGTATGGATATGAAGCATCTTTTGCCGTAAAAGAAATCGGACAGAGCATCAACGAAGAAGGAATGTTCCGCATCCCGGGCATTGAGCGGTTTGCGGAGGACGATGCGGTCAGCTACATCATCTACGTGGATGAAAAACCGGTCGGATTCGTGGCATACACCGAACAGGGAACCGACGACTGGATGATGGACGAAATCTTCATTACCAAAACATTCCGGACACAGGAAGTGTTTGACGGCGTGCTCGATGCTTTCAAAAAAGAAAGACACGGCCGCTTCCAGACCCACATCCTGAAGAGTCAGGAAGATATGTGCGAGATGGTCGAAACGTATTTTAAAGACAAGGATCTGAAAAAAGAAGAACTTGATCCGATTGCATGGCTGTATACAGCGGAAATCTAAAAATTCAATGACCTCATTTTACGGGAAATATTCTGTGAGATGAGGTCATTTTTTGTGGGAAAAATCTTTGGCATTGAGGTATAATGGGTGAAGAACAGTATGGAGAATTTTGCGGAGGGCGCGTAAGTATGACAGTGAATGCTTCTGACATCGTGAAAAAAGCAATTGAACTTGGATTTGACAAATGCGGAATTATCCCGGTAGAAAAAATGCGCGGTTACGAAACCCGGCTGGAAGAACGCATGGCGTATTTTCCTGAGACGAGAGAAAAATACGAAGGATTCCGAAGTTTCGCTCATGTCCAGAAAAAGTATCCGTGGGCGAAATCCATTGTGATTGCATCGTTCTGGTATGGAAAATACCACATTCCGGAGGATATGCAGGGTCGTGTTGCAAAATACTATCTGACGGATGGCCGGAGAAATACCGATTCGGAGGGTTATCAGACGAGCGTGGCGTTTGAGCAGTATTTAAGAGACACTGGTTTTCGGACAGAAACGGAGCGTGATTTCGGCATCACCGCTCTGCGCTGGGCCGGGATGCAGGCGGGTATCGGAATCATACGAAAAAACAATTTCTTCTATACAGAAAAAGGTTCGTATCAATATCTGGAAGCCTTTTTGATCGATCAGCCGCTGGAATACATCGCAGAAAATCAGATCCGGCCATGTGCCGAAAAGTGCAGTCTGTGCAGGAAAGCCTGTCCCACAAATGCGCTGGCGGCACCGTATATGATGTGCCGGAACACCTGCGTTTCCTGCCTGACAACATGGGACGGCTGGGATCTGCGCGTGGAACCGCTGCAGAATAAATTTGGAACATGGATCTACGGCTGCGACGCCTGTCAGGATGCGTGTCCTTACAATAAAAAAGCATGGAAAGCAGCAGAAGAATTCCCAGGACTTGAAGCGTGGAGCAGCCATTTTTCCTATGCCGAAATTGTGCTGGCGGATTACGATTGGCTGAGATCCGTAATACAGCCAAAACTGTGGTATATCCCCAAGGGAAAAGAATGGCGGTATAAAACAAATGCACTGAATGCCATGCTGAATAACTACGTGCCCGAATATTTGCCCGTGATAAAAAAAGCCCGCGAAGACGAATATCAGGAAGTGCGCGATATGGCGGAGTGGGTGCTGGAGAAAATAGAAAAACAAAAATGATTTTTTAGAAACATCTGTCACACCGGAGAATTGCTTCGTTTCCGATAGGAAAGCGGAGATTCCCCGGTGATTTTTTTAAACTGAGTGCAGAAATACGAGGAAGACGGAAACGACAGATCATCACTGATTTCCTGCACTT
>CAVBNJ010000036.1:6563-14624 GCA_963596755.1 bacterium | reverse complement strand
TGGGTATAAAGCAGGGCTGCCGCCCGGCAAAAATATTTACTAATGCGACAGCCCCTTTTTGTTTCTATATTTTCTTTTAGAAATCGTTCTCCATTTCCGCAATCTCCTGCTCATCCAGCACTTCGCACTTCTTTCCCCGAATTGCATACACTCTCGTGCAGATTCCAAGCACCGTCGGCCGATGTGTCGTCACGATACAGGTTCGCGGATACGTATCCGTCATAATATTTTTCAGCACCTTCCGCTCCGTCGCTACATCAAGCGCCGAAGTTGCCTCATCCAGCAGCAGAATCGGTGATTTTCGAAGCAGGGCGCGCGCGATTGAAAGACGCTGTGCCTGTCCCTCGGAAAATCCGCCGCCGCGTTCTTTCACCATGCTTTCAATGCCGTCCGGCAGCTTCTCCACAAAATCCCAGGCGCATGCCAGTTTTAATGCCTCCACGATTTCTTCGTCTGTGGCATCCGGTTTTACATTCCGCATGTTCTCTGCAATCGTTCCGGAAAACATCGTATTGCCCTGCGGCACATAGGAAAACAGCTTTCTCGTGGATGGTGACAGTGTAATCCGCTGCGACCGGTCCTCTCCTGCGCCGACCCAGGCATCTCCCTCCTGCGCACGAAGCAGAGATAAAATCAGACGAAGCATCGTCGTCTTTCCCTCTCCTGACGGGCCGACCAGCGCGATAATCTCATGCGGCCACGCCTCCAGTGAAGCCTTGGAAAACACTTCCGTTCCTGTGTGATACGTATAACTCAGATCCTGCATTTCCAGCCCGATACCGCCGGCCTGATATTTCTTCGCAAACTGCTCTACTTCACCGTCCGCGCTGTAATCCTCCTGCGGCATCTCCACAATATCCATCAGACGGCCGGCCGAAATACCGAGCGAAATCGCCGATGGAACAAGGCTTACCAGCGAGTTGACGGATCCCGTCAGTGTACCTGACAGGGACAGGAACATCGTCATCGTACCATAGGAAATCGCTCCGCTCCAGACACGGTAGATTCCCCAGCCGTAACAACTGTAAGAAACAACATAACTGATCAGCGTCATCAGAAGTGATGTTGCGATTGACATTTTCTGGAAATCCAGCCGCATCTTGATGTATTCCTGCTGCAGATTTTTCAGGCGTTCCACATAAAAGCGGATCATATCGAATGCTTTAATCGTCTGAATGTTGGAAAATGCCTCCTGGTTGAAGCCGTACAGCTTCGCGCTCATCTGTGCGCTCCGCTGATTGTTGTTTGTCATACGCTTCAGCAGCGGACGCGACAGCAGGGCACTGAACGGAATGCCGAGCAGTGCAAAGACCGCAAATGTCGGATCATAATGGACTACAATCGCCAGCGCACTGATGAATTTTACCGTATAAATCACAAGGTTCGGCAGCCAGTTTAAGATTCCGCTTGAAATATTTGATGCATCGGCACTCCAGCGCGTCACCAGATCGCCGGTGTGGTACGCTGTCAGTGACTCCCAGTCTGTCACCAGAATCTTTGCGAAAATATCATTCTGAATTTCACGGTCAACTTTCAGATTAATCATCGTAGATGCATAGGTCGTCGCCTGTGAAATCAACGTATTTCCAAACGAAAATCCAATCATCATCGCAAAGGTCTGCACGAGTTTTCCTGTCTGATGGCCGGTAATGATATCGACGAGATCTTTCGAAATCACACTGGACGCCAATGAAACGCCCGTTCCGAAAATTCCCAGCGCCGTATAGAAAATCATGGCTTTCCAGTACCGTCTTGCGTACTGGAAAATCCACAGAAATTCTTTCCACATTTTCTGCAGCATATCCGCCTGAAGGTACTTTCCTACTTTCTTCCGAAATTCCTTCATTCTTCTGCCTCCCCGCAGCAGTCAATCTGCTCTTTGATCGTATAGACAGCAGAAAACTCTTTTGTACACCGCAGATGGAAGACGGGATTTTTCTCCGCCAGTTTCTCGGCAAATTTGAGATTTTCCAGCATCCATTCTGCTGTCCAGGAAGGAGAAATCATCCTCTGCATCACACGCAGTGCTTTTTCTTCCTGTGAAAGCACGACAACCTGGTCCTCCGGTGCTTTTTCCAGCAGCACAATGCCGCCCAGCTCATACGTTTTTTCGGTAAAAATTTCAGATGTTCCGCACCACGGGATTCCAAAGACGCAGATCCTTCCGTCTTTTTCTCCGCATAAATTCAGGTCTCCATTCAGCAGCGGCGTGTCCAGAAGTTCTTTCCACAGTCCGGTATGTGTCGATTTTCCCATCCCGGAATGGCCTGAAAACAGCCATGCCTTCTCCTGATAAAGAAGCGACGCGGAATGAATCGCAAACATTCCTCTTCGCTGTGCCAGAAACAGAAACAGCGGCCGGATGCAGAGAAACAGATTGTCTTTCTCCTCTTCCTTCCATGGCGCACGGCAATACAGTTCTGCGCAGTCCGCTGCCTGATTCATTCTCACCTCATAGATATTTTCCAACGTCGGAAACAGAAAAATAAGACCATCTTCCCAGACCGATACATGCAGCTCCTTATTTCGAATCAATGTTGTTCCGTTCTGATGGCTTACCGGCGGCTGTTCCAGCAGACGAATTTCCAAATCGGCCGGTTCCCCTTTGTTTTCTGCTGCAAATGCTGCAAACTGCTGCGGAACCAACGCATCACGTCCCAGGATTCCCACCTTGATTCCTGCAATTTCAAAAAACGCATCGTAAGTGTCTTTTTCCTGTTCTATTTCTTTTCTGACTGCACCAAAGTTCACCAGCTGATTTACGAATGTTTCAATATCCAACGCCAGCCCTTCTGTCTCCGGTGAAATCTGATAATATTCTGCAATTCCCCTGCAAAGTTCCGAAAGGGTCTGCGGCTGTTCCAAAAGTTCCCATAAAACAAGTGCCGTCTCATTCAGTTTCATTGCCTTTTTCTGATCGGCGATTTTTTGTCCGTAAGGAAGCAGATACTCTGCCTCACTTATTTTTCTTCTTTGATATCCTTCCTGTCGCCTAAACATATTTTTTCCTTTCTGTTCACGGGCAAACTGTTTTTATTTCATTACATTTTTCTATTCTAACATTTTTTCAAATTATTTGAAACAAAATCCCCCTAAAAAATTGACTTGTTTTCTCAGAAACGTTAATATGATGGATAGAATGACAACTGAGCAGAACAGCTGCTCATCATGATGGAGGCGACAACTTGAGTATCGTAGATTTAAAGAATACAACCATTTTAGTTACCGGTGCAGCAGGCTTTATCGGAGCAAATCTTGTAAAAAAGCTCTGCAGAGAGATTCCATCTGCCACCGTAATTGGTATTGACAATATGAATGCTTATTATGATGTTTCCCTGAAAGAATTCCGGCTGAATGAAATTTCACAGTATCCCAATTTTACTTTTATCAAAGGAAACATCGCGGATAAGGCTCTGGTTTCCCGGATTTTTGAAATGTATCGGCCTTCTGTTGTCGTAAATCTTGCTGCGCAGGCCGGCGTGCGATATTCGATCACTAATCCGGATGCCTATGTAGAATCCAATCTGGTTGGATTTTTCAATATTCTGGAAGCCTGCCGCCATTCTTATGACCATGGTCAGTCTGGTGTAAAGCATTTCGTCTATGCTTCTTCTTCCAGTGTTTATGGTTCCAACAAAAACATCCCTTACAGCACCGACGATAAGGTAGACAATCCAGTCAGTTTTTATGCTGCCACAAAAAAATCAGATGAACTGATGGCGCATGCCTATGCAAAGCTATATAACATTCCTTCTACGGCTCTGCGTTTTTTCACGGTCTATGGACCTGCCGGCCGCCCGGATATGGCTTATTTCAGTTTTACAGATAAACTGGTCAAGGGCGAAACCATCAAGATTTTCAACTATGGAAACTGTAAACGGGATTTCACTTATATTGATGATATTGTCGAGGGTGTGGTAAAGGTTATGCAGAAAGCTCCCGACCGGCAAAACGGAGAGGACGGTCTTCCGCTTCCCCCTTATGCCATCTATAACATCGGAAACCAGCATCCGGAAAATCTTCTGGATTTCATCCAGATTCTTTCGGAAGAGCTGGTGCGTGCAGGCGTGCTTCCGTCCTCTTACAACTTTGAAGCGCACAAAGAACTTGTTCCCATGCAGCCAGGTGACGTTCCTGTCACCTATGCAGATACCAGCGCCTTAGAACGTGATTTTGGCTATAAACCTTCTACCGACCTGCGAACAGGTCTGCGCAGGTTTGCTGAATGGTATGCCCGGTTTTATAAATAAATTTCAAATAATAAATGAGGTTTTCGCATGGATAAATTAACGATCAGTGTCATTATTCCGGTTTATAAAACAGAACTCTATTTAAAAGAATGTCTGGACAGCGTCTTGGTGCAGGACTATCCTTATCTGGATATTATTCTGGTCGATGACGGGTCTCCGGACCGATGTCCTGCCTTGTGTGATGAGTACAGTCAGACGGACGCCCGTATCCGCGTGATTCATAAAGAAAATCAGGGGCTGGGAATGGCGCGCAATTCCGGTATGGAGATTGCTTCTGGTGATTATATTTTCTTTCTGGATTCGGATGACAAGCTGGCTGGGCCGCATGTTCTGCGGCTTCTTCTCGAAAAAGCCACGCAGTCCAAGGCCGATATCACCATGGGTTCCTTTCAGCGGTTCGGGGCTGATGGGGTCAGCGGTGTCAATCATCACCATCTGAAGTCCGGCTCTTATTCCCGTACCGTGGATTTCCGTTTCAAAGGGTTTGTCATGTACGGCCATTTATCCTATGACTGGGGAAAGCTGTATCGAAAAGCGTTTTTGGACCACTACCAGCTGACGTGCCAGCCATATCCGTTCACCCAGGACAAAGCTCACAATATCCGCTGCTGTGCCTGCAAACCACGCTATGCTTTTCTGGATGACAGCATTGTCCTCTATCGTGTCAATGAGTCCTCGGTTACGTTTCGTTATAAAGAAAATCTGATGCCGGTCTGGACTTCCATCGCAGAAGATTTTGAACATTTTCTTGCGAGCCGCGAAATTGCAGAGGATTACGGTGATATTTCTGCCTTTCACCTTTTTCTTGGAATCTTTTTCCTCGTCAAACAGGAACTGCAGCCAGATGCCGGCGGTGTAAAAAAAGCAGCTGCAGTCTTAAAAGAATACGGTCGAAATCCCTTTGTACGCCGGAATCTTCTCGCGCTCGCCAAAGGAAAGTATGTACGTGAAATTCATTCTCTTTCCTGGAAACTTCTGATTCGTACCGTATCGATTGCTTTTTCCCTGCGCTGCTATCATCTGCTGGCGTATGGTATTTACTTTTTCCGTCTGTTTCAGCTCGACGGTAAAATTTCCAGCAAACGATATCAAAAATAATCTCCGGAAAGGATGCTGCCTCTCATGAAAAATAAAGCCTGCAAAAAAATCTGTTTCTTTTCCGGCGATATCACGCGCAGCGGCGGTACCGAGCGGGTCGCCACACTGCTCGCCAATCATCTGGCGCAGAATCCTGATTTTCAGGTTCTCTTTCTCAGTCTTGTCGAGCAGAACGAACAGCCTTTCTTTGCCCTTTCGGATCAGATTCCGCATTTTACGCTGGATGGCCGAAAGACCTGGATTTCTCCGGGGCCTGCCTATCTGCCTCTGGTTCCGCGTCTGCGTCGATTTCTGAAAGAACAGGAAATTGATATTCTGATCGATATCGATACAATCCTGGATCTTTTAAGTATTCCGGCCGCAGCGTCTCTGCGCACAAAGCTGATTGCCTGGGATCATTTTAATTATTACTATGCATGGCCCTCCCGGCTTTACCGCGGACTGCGTAAACTTTCCGCACGTTTTACCGTCCGTCACGCCGATTACCTCGTGCTTCTGACCGAGGAGGATAAAAAAACATACTGCACAAAGCTGGGGCGAAAGCGAAACATCACCGCCATCCCCAATCCTGTGATTCCGCCTTCGGCCTCTTCTTTTTCAAACGGCACGCGTGAAAACAGGATTGTTACCGTCGGCAGATTAACGTATATCAAAGGCACGGATTATCTGCTCGAACTGATTCCATCCATTTTAAAAAAGCATCCTGACTGGAAATGGTATCTGCTCGGTGACGGAGAGGACCGCCCGCAGCTGGAAGCGATGCAGAAAAAATATCATCTGGAAAACCAGCTCATTCTGACCGGAAATGTTTCTAATGTATCGGACTATCTTTTCCGCGCCTCCATGCTGGTTATGACATCCCGTTCCGAAGGTCTTCCCATGGTGCTTCTGGAGGCTGCCGCCTGTGGTCTTCCCTGCATCAGTTTTGATATTCCAACCGGGCCGAAAGAAATTATTGAAGATGGAAAAACAGGCTTTTTAATTCCGCCGTTCGAGACGGATCAGATGGCGGAAAAAATAGAGCTGCTGATGCAGGATGCATCGCTGCGCCGTACTTTTTCGCAAAATACCGAACGGGTCTGCCGGAAATTTGATTCGGATTCTATTTTCAAAAAATGGGAACATTTACTGAACAGCCTGTAGAAAATAAAGGAGATTTGTTTATGTCTGCGTCATCTCATTACAGTTATGATATAGAAGCTCTCTTAGAGCAAAATTATCCGATCAAAATAAAACCGCAGGGATACAGCATGTATCCTCTTTTTCTTCCTGGAAGAGATGAAGCCATTATTGAAAAAGTGCCTGTATCTGCGCTCCGCCGCGGCGATGTCGCTTTGTATCGCCGCGACCAGGGCATTCTCGTACTGCACCGGATCTGCCGCATCACTTCTGAAGGCTTTTATTTCGTCGGCGATAATCAGGTCGAAATCGAAGGCCCTCTCCGCCCGGATCAGATTCGCGGGAAAATGACTTCCATGATTCGAAATGGGCATTCCATTTCTGTTGGAAATCCTCTGTACCGCTTGCTCTGCATGACCTGGCTTCTGCTCCGGCCATTTCGCCATAAGATTTCTCTGTTTGCATCACATTGCAAAAAAGTATGGCAGAAGGTTGTACACTGATTTTTTATATCATCAGATAAAATTATCTTTCCATGCTTCCCAGTCGTATCGGTCGATGATTTCTTCCTTGTACGGGATAAATGGTTTTGCTAAAAATTCCCGGACTTCCGTTTCTGTCTCCTGGTTCCACTGTTTTGGCAGAACAAAGATATTATTTTCCTGATAAAAGTCCATGGTTTTCAGATTCTCATTATTTGTGATCAGTTTTTTTCCAAAAAAGACAGCCTCCATCACCCGCATACTCGGTGCCATCTGCCCTTTCTGATTGATATCCAGCAAAATTTCATGCTTTTCTATTTCTTTGCAATACTCCGGATATGTCATCTCATGTTCTGTCCGGACAGCATCCAATTCTGCCTGCCCCTTTTTCTTTCTTTCTTTCGATAACACTCGAATATCGCATCGGATGCCTGCCGCTTCCAGATTCTTTTTCAGTTCACACAGTTCCTGACCTCTTCCTTTATCTGCCCCCATAAAAAACAGTGCATTTTTCTCTCCCCTGTTTTCTCTCTTCCAATATTTTTTTGTATAAAACATGGAGTTATATCGGAATCCATATGTTTTGCAGTCACCAATATCCGTAGAATATATGTGATCCTTTTCCGTAAATAATTTATAATTAATTCTCTGCGGCGTGATGATATTCCAGTAAAACAAATACACTTCACACTGAGGATTTATTTTTTTGATATACGTTTCCATTCCCTGCTGATAACCATAATCAAAGATAATTACTTTTTTGGCATAAGGAATCTGTTTTTTCCAATCCCCCCAAAAGTAAGCACTTTGCGGCAGATGCAGACTGTGCAGAATTTTATAGAGCCAATAGGCCGCTCCCCGTTCTTTCACCCCAAACGGTGAAAATACTACGTCTCGATATTCCGGAAAGAAGTAGAGCTCCGGTTTTTGAAAAATCATGATCACATCTTTATTTCCCACGTTCTGACTCTCCTCTACTTTCGCATTGTTTTTATCATCTGTCCCAGTGTTTTTACCCGCCAGCTTCTGATATACAAAAGCAGATTGACTGCCACAGGAACCATACAGCATCCCAGAAAACAGATCATGAACGACCACACTTTCTGCGGAAC
>CAVBNJ010000036.1:0-6553 GCA_963596755.1 bacterium | reverse complement strand
AATTTTATTTACCATCTGATTTACGGCAGCGATTTCCAGAAGAATCAAAATCCCATACTCAGCCAGATCCAAAAAGTAGCGGATTGCTCTGCTTTTCTTTTCCTCTGTCATAAAATCATGGAAAAAGATCCAGAATCGATAAGCGTTCTGCGACAGGTAGGCAAAAAAAGTTCCAAGCAGTACACCTGTCATATTAAAGTTTCGGATCAGTCCAAGTGACAGCACCAGATTCACCACAGCCGCCAGGACAGAAGCATTTCTTTCTTTTTCAAACAGTCCTGTCACGCCTACGACCATCGCCAGCGGTAATCCCATAATCTGCATTGCAAAATTTGCCACGCAGATGATAACAATAATACTGCTCAGCTCATATTCTTTTCCCAGCCAGAAATCTGTAACAAACGGTGTAATCAGCGCAAAAAGACCCGCTGCTCCGACGGATACAATCATAAAAAACACAAAAGTCAGCTGCCGTAAAATGCTGTAATCTTTTTCATGATTTTTCTCCGTAAATGCATTTCCCACCGTTGGCTGAATACTGTTTGCCAGCACAGTCAGCAGATTCGCCATCGCCTGTGTAATCATGCAGTAATTGGAGTACAATCCAACGGTACTGACACTGATGAATCCTGAAATAATCAAGTTATCGGTACAGTACAATAATTTTTGTGAAACTCTCGATACAAAAATGCTTTTTAAGTCACTTATGATTTTATGAAAAACCACTGCATTTTCTTTCATCCCCCGCATTTTCCTTAAATACGGATATTTCTTCTCCACATACCAGTTGATCCACAGATTCGCCAGAACTTCCATTCCGGTATTCAGGCAGAGCGCCAGCAGGTATTTCTGTGTTACTGTTACCAGAATGATAATGGTTGTATAATTCAGTACATTCGTAAACAGCGTGATAATACTCGCTACATACTCTTTCTGATCTGCAATCAGCAATGATTTTCGATAGGACAGCAGGTAAGATAATACCGTCCGCACCAGCCAGATGCCATACAGTATCCGGATATAGCCAAGAGAATAGCTGCTGTTTTTCATAAACAGATGAATAAACGGCAGGAAGCATATTCCCAGTGTAAAAATCACGGCTGCAAAAATATAATATGCCTTTCGGTATAAATTCATCAGCGCTGCGATTTCCTGCTCATCGTTCCTTGCAATTGCGCCATACAGATGGTACACAACGGCCGTGGCAACACCTAATTCTGTCACGGACAGGATTGCAATCACGTTGGAAATGACGCCGTTCATGCCTACCAGTTCGGAACCCATATATAAATTCAGCGCCCGCTGACTGAAAAATCCCAGAATCAGGAGTGCAAACTGCGAAATCATACTGAAAAAGCTGTTTCGGAAAATATTTTTTATGCGCATCTTGACCTCCTTTGCTGGATTTTATTTCTTTTATGTTTCTTTTTATGGTTTTTGCGATCTGAAAATGATATTATCTTAGTATTCTACTGTTTATGAAAGGGCTGTTTTATGAATAAAAAACGCTTCTCCCGGATTTTCTTTTTTCTGGCACTTTTGCTTTTTCTTGTTCTGTTTGCTTTTCTTGGCATCCGCGCCTTTTATCGTGCCTCCTATGCACCGGCTGTATGCACAGAAACGGCATCGGAATTGTCCAATCCCTATATCGGATGGTATCATATGTACGGCTATGTCTTAGGTTCAGACACGATCTCCTATCTTCCCGACCCGGATTTCTCCAGCGACACACAGGAATCCGGTCTTGTACTGCTGGAAATTAATTTATGTCGTTTTTCCGATCAGTCACTTTCCAGTTCCGCACTTTCCCAGCTCGATACGATTTTGTCTGCCTGGAAAAAAAACGGGAACCAGATCATTTTACGGTTTCTGTATGACTGGGACGGCAAGGCAAAAGAAAGTGAGCCGCAGAGTATCGATCAGATTTTTCAGCATATGGATCAGACTGCTGAAATCGTAAACCGCTATACGGACTGCGTTTTTCTGATGCAGGGCATTTTTGTCGGAAACTGCGGGGAGATGAATAACTCCAACTATATGTCCGACGAAAACTGTGCGGCTCTGACTCAGCATTTAGCTGATGTGATCGATCCCTCCATTTTTCTCTCCGTCCGCACGCCTGTACAGCGGCGAAGAGTTCTGGACTCGATGGAAGTGCCCTCCGAAGAAAATGCTTTCGACGGATCTCTTTCCTCCCGTCTGGGACTTTACAACGACGGAATGCTCGGAACAGCGAACGACACCGGCACGTACGGCGATACGCCTGCTTCTGCCGATGCTTACCGCTCTGCCTGGGTACGCGAGGATGAGCTTGTCTTTCAAAACACACTCTGCAATTTTGTCCCAAATGGAGGGGAAGTCATTCTCGACAATCCTTATAATGACCTTGAAAATGCCATTTCCGATCTGACGCAGATGCATGTCTCTTACCTGAATTCAGCGCATGACCTGGCGGTTCTGGATAAATGGAAGAATTCTGTTTATGAGGATGAAAATTCTATTTTCAACGGCCTTACCGGCTATGACTACATCGGGCGTCATCTTGGTTATCGCTACGTCGTGCGTGATACCAGTCTCGACCGTTCTTCGCTGACGATTCAGCTGGAAAATGTCGGTTTCTCCGTCGGCTACCGTAAGATGGATCTGCAGCTTACGCTCGTTTCCGACGAGGGCGAAATTTTCTCCTATCCTCTTTCCGACGATTCCAGATTCTGGACTCCCGGAAACACGGTCGAGCTTTCGGTTTCGCTTCCTTTCCGTGAACTGGAGAAGGGAACGTACACGGTATATTTTCAGATGACGGATCCGTCGCTGCAGCGGGAAATTATTCCCGCCAATTCGTTTTCCCACAGTGCATATGGATATCAGATCGGCTCGCTGGAATTGAAAAAGCTGGTCTGATACGTTCCCAAAAACACACGGCCGGATTCTGCCGCCTGATTGGCAAACAGGATCGGCCGTTTATCCCGCCTGCGGTACAATGCCAGAAACAGTTTTTGCTGCTCTGGTGCCGCAGGCAGTTTTATTGTCTGGCGGAAAACTGTTTTTTCTCCGCTGTTCCATGTTCGCGGGTCCGTGTCGATCCGGATTTTTTCTCCCGCTTCTGTCTCGAGATAACAGTCTGCCTCTTCGGTCAGCTCGGCAAAGCCGCGGTTTTCCAACGTGATTTTAAACTGGGTTTTCCACACATCCTGCGCTTCTGCCGGATGCATTTCCACATTTTCCACCATAAAGCGGTAACCAAGGCGTTTTCCAATGACGTCTGTTCCAGATATGCCGTCCACGGTTTCCCGTTTCCATTGTTCCAGGATCCGCAGATCATACGTGCTGTTCAGATACGAAACATGCATTTTTTCCAGATCTTTTGTCGCTTCCGCCGCAGAAATGTTCTGGTTTTCGTCTGCACTCTGCACTGCCTCGCCGCCGCAGAAATGACCGCGCATTGCCGTGCTCTGCCAGTCAAGTTCCGCCTCACGGTTTCTTGGCTCCTGCCCCGGTGTTTCCAGCGCAAGCGTGCCGTATGTGCCAAGATCCGTTTCCGATCCGAAAATCCCATCATTATACAGGGTCAGGCATTCTTTTTCTTCTTCATTCCAGTCTTTCGTAAGCTCCCGCCACTGGGATGGTCTGCGCACTGCCAGCGGACATGCACCGTCAAGTGCATCCAGCATCGTATGAACCAGTGTCTGGAACCCGCCCGGCGTCAGATAACGGGAGCCGTGCATTTCGCCCCAGTTTCCGACCAGAATTCCCTGTACAGCATAGACATCATCCGAAAATTCCCGGATCACCTCGCCAATCTGCCGCATGTGTTCCTGTACCGTTTTAATACTGCCCGGCTCATGTTCCAGGCCTTTTCCTTCCAGATCGTAGGCGAACCGCAGAATCATACCTTTTTTTCTATTTTGAAAAAATGCGAGGATTTTTCGAATCCACTCCATCGATTCCTGTGAAATTGCACCGGATGCAAATGCTCCGATGCCGATCCGCAGAAGTACGAGTTCTTCTTCCTCGCAGGCAATGTACAGCGGTTCGTCTGTTTTTGCCGCATCAAACGTATACAGATGATACCAGCCGCAGCCCGGATTTCGCACCGCCTTACCGCATTCTGCAAGATCCGCCCGGCAAAAAGTAAAGTCATCCGTTGTTTTTGGTCTTTTCAGCAGATTCTTCAGTTTTTCTTTCCACATCTTTTCGTCCTGCTCCCGCATCCATTTTCAAAACCTTGCACCGGAAAATCACAGCCAGTACGCTGTAAAACATGCGCATCATATACCAGACGGGTTTCAGACCGGAATGCATGCTTTTTCCCGATGTCCGCGTATGCATGACTGCAGGGATTTCGACTACTTTGAAGTCGAGCAGCATCATCTGTGTGATCATGTTGGTGTCCGGGTATTTATCATCAAAATGATTATATTGGGAATAATACAGCACCGCTTTCCGGCTGAGGCCCTGCAGTCCCGTTGTCGGATCTGCGATCCACCGGCCTGTCGCGATGTGCAGCATGCGCCGGAACAGACGAAATGCCAGTTTTTTGGCAAAGCCTACGTGGAATTCTGCACTTCCATCCATAAAACGGGAACCCAGCACGATGTCCGGTGTTCTTCCGTCTGTATCTTTTTCTTTCAGCTTCTCGTAAATCTTGCGAATATTGCATACATCATGCTGTCCGTCCGCATCCATCTGGATCACGTACTGGTAGCCCCGGCGGATTGCATACTTGTAGCCAAGCTGCAGTCCGCTTCCGTAACCGAGATTAAAAACATGCGTTACCACCGCGTAGCCGCGCTGTTTCGCCATCCAGTTTGTGTTGTCGGAAGACGCATCGTTCATGACCAGCACATCGACAATATCTGCAATCTCAGGCTGTGCCAGCTGATCCATCACTTTTCCTATGTTTTTTTTCTTCGTTGTATGCCGGAATAATCAGCAGTACCTCTTTCTGTCCCATATTTCCCGCCTCATTTCATCAGATCCAGCAGCCGCTGAATTTCCTCTGTCTGTCCGTTCACTTTCTGTTTTGCCGCTGCGGCAAGCCGCTCTTTTTTCGCGGTATCATTCATCAGTTCTTCTGTTTTTTCTGCAATGCCCTCCGGTGTCAGCGGGCAGAGCAGGCCGTCGACGCCGTCTTCGATCTGCTCCCGGTTTCCGGCGCAGTCTGATGCGATCACGGCACAGCCAAGTGTCTGTGCTTCCTGAATTGCAATACTCTTTCCCTCAAAGCGCGTTGCATGAACGTAAAGATCACACTGTGCATAATAGGGAAATGGATTTTCTTTTAACCCGAGCAGGACAAAATCTTTCTGCAGTCCCATTTCCGCAATCTGTTTTTCCAGCGCTTTCCGCTCTGATCCCTCGCCGACGATATACCATCTCGCTTTGTACCCATCATCTTTGATTCGCTTCATTGCCGGAATTGCAATATCATACGCTTTCTGATGCGTCAGCCTTCCTACCGTGAGAATGCGGATGCCATCATACGAATCCGGAAAGCCGCCCGGCTTTTTCGCTTCCCGCGCAATCCGCGCTGTATCAATTATATTGTGGAAAACCTCGACTTTTCTTTCATACTCCGGGTAAAATTCCACAAAATGGCGGCGCGTCTCTTTGGAAACGGTATAAATCACATCCATTTTCTCATAACAGTCTCGGTCCATCTCTCTTGTGTAGCCGGAATCGCCGTAAGCAATATGAACGAATGCAGCTTTTTTCTTTGCATTCACGTGATCGGCAACGTAATAAGCAGAACCGCCTTCCAGATAGGCGACCGCCAGGTCAAACGTTTCATTGAACCGGTCCGCACCGTCGGAGATGACGCGCCAGAGCAGTTTGTCCGGCTGAATCTTTCCCGTCTTTTTCATGATGCGCAGATTTTTCATCAAATATCTGATTTTCCGAACGGTATGGCCGTTTCGAAACAGTGCCCCTGACGATGTCTGCACCAGTTTCCGCCGTCCTGCGCTGGAAAGCACGGAATCGGTACAGATTTTTTTATTTTTTACGTGTACCTTCGGCGGCACTTTCGAGATCATTTCGCCCTGGCCTAAAAGCACATACAGCGAAATCTCGTATTCATCCGCGTCCAGATGGTTCAGAAGCTCAATCAATGCCGTTTCCGCTCCTGCACGGCCAAGCGTGTTGATCACAAACAGTATCTTTTTCATGCATCTTTTCCTTCTGTTTTACTGTTTTTATAACTCTCTTGCGTTTTTTCCTGTCAGGCGTTCCAGTTCTTTGATAATTCTCTCATTCTCCTGATTCAGCAGAGAAACCTGCATCGCCAGTTCCTGATTTTTCATCAGCAGCGAGGAAATCTGAATTGTCATCTGATATACGCCCCACACAATGAGAAGTCCGGTAATCAGCAGCACTGCCAGGCTTCCGAGGCTCAGACGGCTGCTCCAGCCGGAAAACTTCGGAATCGCACCGCTTAAAATCGCTGCAATGCCAAGCAGCTCCCAGGTAACCGCCAGATTGACGGTCAGTTTCTTCTTCGCATGCAGTACAAACGTGATTGCCATAATTCCGATTCCAACCAGAATAACACTGA
>CAVBNJ010000035.1:0-15179 GCA_963596755.1 bacterium | reverse complement strand
CTCTTACGACAATACTGCTCTCGCAGCACATCCACGGGATTCGGCATACGAGCGCTGCGGCCGCGCACATACCGTCCTCCACGGTAGATGCATCGAGCCATTCCTCCCGGGTGTGGGCTCCGCCGCCCCGGCAAAAACCGACGCAGACCGCAGGAATCTGCCTCGACAGCGGAATATTGCAGTCGGTGGATGCCTCGGAGCAGATCGGCTCTTCCCCGTCGGCTGCCCCCAGGGTCTTCTGGCAGCACCGCGTCATACGCGCCATCTGCACCGGATCGGTTTCTCTTGCGCACGGCCGCTTTCCGACCAGCTCGCAGGAATACTGCACCTCATCGCTCTGCCGCGCCGCAATCGTCTCCTCCAGATATTTTTCGCATGCATCGAGACTCCGGTAATCCTCGGAGCGGAATTCGAACAGCATGGACGCCGCCTGTGCAATCGTATTGACAGAAGTGCCTCCCTCGATTTTTCCTACGTTATACGTCGTATGCGACGCCGCATCCGTCTGAAGCTGATAAAGCTCTCCGATCAGCCCCGCAAGCTCTGCAATGGCATTTTTCCGCCCGAAATTCAGGAACGAATGGCCACCCTGTGTTTTTGCCGAAATGCGGTAACGCACCGAGCCAATGCAGACAGGATACATCTTATCTCGATACAGATCAAATGCCACCATGCCGCACAGACTTTTTTCATAATGATCCACAAGCGCGCGGGCGCCACACAGATTGCCGAGGCCCTCTTCCCCCAGATCCGCCGCAAAAATCAGCCCGCAGGGGAGTTCCGGCGCTGTCTCATGGACGTATTTTGCCGCCATCAGAAGCATCACAACATTCACCGTGTCATCCGTGATGCCGGGGCACCGCCAGATGTCCCCGTCTTCTTTGATCTCCAGCGGCTCCTCAAGCGAAAACACCGTGTCAAGATGTGCCGTATACAGCACTTGTCTTTCCTGCTCCGGCTGATACTCCCAGATAACATTTCCCAGCTCATCAGTGTGCACCGAATCCATGCCCTGCCGTTTCATCCATTCCACACAGTAAGCAATCCTCTGCTCTTCTTTCCCGGTTTCCGTCGGAGTCAGCGTCAGCTCCCGCAGCGTCTGCAGGGCAAGCGCTTTGTTCTTTCGGCAGAACGTCCGATACTCCTCTTCGATTTCCCATTTCTTACGCATGAAGTACAATCCTTCCTTCTCTGTATTCCCATTCTGTTCCATATCTTCTGCTCACGCGGGTGAGATATTCTGCAATCTCTTCTGCTGTCTTTGTATCCGCCACATACGGAATATTTTTTTCCGCCCTGTCCCTGTCCATGCCGAGCTCGATCGGCAGCAGCTCCAGATGGGTGCATTTTCCATCGCTGATTTCAAAATACGGCAGCACGCTTCGGTAGACCTCCGGAATTTCGTAGAGCGAATGGGAGGACTGCTCCTGCCTCTTCGCAATTCCGACGGATGCCGCCGTGTGAATGTTGAGGCCGTATTTTTCCATATAATCCGCCGGCAGCAGCCGCACGTACTGATTTTCAAAAATAAAGTTTCCGAGGCAGTAGAAAATCGGACAGTCATGATAGAGCTCGATCCCTTTGAGCTGATGCGTTCCGCCGCCGATCACTGCACTGGCTCCCGCGTCAATGCAGGCGTGGGCAAATTCTTCCAGAAAATAATCGGCGTCCTCGTCGCTGTTTTTGCGGATTTCATGCGAATGCACCATGACGAGAACCGCCTCACATGTCATCTTCGCTTCCCGGATCGCTTCGACGGTGCGTTTCACATCGATCGGATTCGGACTGGAACTTCTTCCCTCCGTTCCGTCTTTGCTGATTTCAAACATTTTTCCGCCGAATTCCACCACGCCCTCCGGAAGCGGCGCTACGAATCCCTCCTGGCGGTGCAGATCACGCAATCCGTTGATTCCGGTTGCATCCGCAATTTCGGCAAGATCCCTGGCGTGTTTTTCTGTGATCGTATATTTTTCCGAAAAGCGCAGCGGATTTAAGCCCGGCCGCCCCGGCTGGCGTTCCGTCTGGCTTCCCGCCCTTGCCGCATTTTCAAACGTAGAGCAGATATCAATGACAGCTATCTGGCCGGCCGTCGTATCCAGAATGGCCGGTCTTGCTGCCTCATAGAGATTTTTTCCGGCTCCGGCATACGCCACATCCTGCTTCTGCAGCTCACTTATCGTCGATGCGAGTCCTTCATAGGAGTAATCCATCGTATGGTTATTCGAAATTCCCAGAAAATTAAAACCGTAGCGCAGCGTGTCTTCCAGACATTTCGCATCTGCGGTCAGCCACGTTCCGCCGGAATACGCCGATGCGTAGCAGCTGCCGTCCGATATCGTGGTTTCGAGATTTGCCATCCGCACTTCTCCCTGCATCAGAAATTCCCGGATCGGCAAAAGATCCTGATATCCCTGCAAGAGACGCTTCATAATCAGAATATCACCTGCCGCCGATATTTTCATTACCCTGTTCATCTTTTTGCTCCTCCTGCTGTTCCGCCTTACTTTTTCTTCCGTGTTTCTCTGTATACACGGCTTCTCTCGACCAGGTCAGCGAAAAGACGGTTCATTTCCGGTGCTGTGTGAATCAGTCCTTCCGGATGCCACTGTACGGCTACAATCTGGCCGTCGCTGCTCTCAATCGCCTCGATCGTTCCATCCGGTGCCGTTGCAGAAACAATGATATTTTCGCCCGGCGTGCGGACTGCCTGATGATGCATGGAGTTTACCGCATGAGTTCCTGCGCCGAGAATCTCTGCCAGATGGGTTCCCTCTTTGATTTCCACATGGTGATGCAGATACGACCGCTCCAGCGACTGCAGATGCAGAATGGTAGTTTCTTTCTGCGTATAGATATCCTGATACAGATCGCCGCCGCACAGGACATTCAGCACCTGAATTCCCTTGCAGACACCGAACATCGGCATTCCCATCTCTTTTGCCGCCCGTCCGAGGGCAAACCACGCCTCATCAATCTCCGGGCGGATCGTCTGGATCTGCGGTTTCGGCTCTTCCCCATAATACCATGGATTTAAGTCCTCTCCTCCCGGGACGAGGATTCCGTCACAGACAGACAGTGCCGCTTCCGGGTCTGCCTTCATCGTAACTGCCGGAATGGCCATCGGGATTCCTCCGTTGTTCAAGACGGCTTCGATATAATCACTGTTTACATACATTCTCTCGGCGCTCGAAAAATGGCCCGGCTGTGTCTTATACGTATTTCCCAAAATTCCAATGATTGGTTTTTCCATGTTCTTTCTCCTTTTGTACCAGATATGCCGAAAACGGCTTCACCTTTTTCGTGAACCCGCTTCCGGCATTCTTTTCTTTCGTTATCTGATTTTTTTACAGCACATCCTGATGGCAGATATGACGAATCTTTTCTTCATCTAAGGCACGAATGACATTGGCTGCCATTGCGCTTGCTGCCTCCAGGTCTTCTTTTGCGCAGAAATTATAATGGCTGTGCGCATAACGGGACGGTACGCCGAGAACGAGACATGGAACGGCTTTTCCGGTCACGCTGATTTTTGCTGCGTTGGTGCTTCCGCCTCTTCTCACGCTCTCCTGATATTTGATGCCGCATTTTGCCGCTACTTCCTCTGCCAGGGAAATGAACTGGGTATTGGAAATATAGCTGTTGTCCAGAATACGGATCTGAACGCCTTTTTTCATGCATCCCTGTGCCTGTCCGGCGCTGATGAAAAAGTCATCGGAAGGAGATCCTTCAAATACAATGGCAAGGTCCGGTTTTACGATCTGGCTTGTTACCACAGCGCCACGGGTTCCGACTTCCTCCTGTGCTGCAAAGGCACCGACAACATTGACGGAAAGGGAGCTCTGCTCCTCTTTCAGCTGTTTCATCGTGTCCACGATGCATGCGCAGCCGGCACGGTTGTCAAATGCTTTGCCGAAGCAGATTTCATGCTCTGCATCGTATTCAAAGGTGACATCCGGCATCATCGGATCGCCGATATGGATTCCGAAAACGTTCTCAACCTCCTCACGGCTGGTTGCTCCGACATCCACATACATCTTTTCAATTTCCAGATGCTGGCTGTTGCGCTCCTCTGCTGTCATAAAATGGACTGGTTTTGCACAGATAATGCCGTGTACCATCTTTCCGGATCTGGTGCGGATCCATACGGCATGCGCCGGAAGGTTGGTCAGATGGAAACCGCCGAGCATGATAATGCCGAGGCATCCGTTGTCCTGAATATTCTGTACCATGAAACCGCATGCGTCCAGATGGGCATCCAGCTGAATGACCGGACGGGAATCCTGCTCAGTTCCAGGCATCCGCACATACAGGTTATTCATGGCGTCATTCTCCACATCAAATTCTTTGCAGTACTCTGCGATCGTGCGGATGACATCCTCCTCAAATCCGCTTGGTCCAAATGCATTGGAAAGTTTGCCGAACATTTCTATATCCATCGTTTTATCCTCTTTTCTTTGGGTTTCTTCTATTTTTATATTTCTAATATACAACGAAGCAATGTGCTGTGACAATATCCATCCAGCGGTCTGTCTCCAGCTTGTTTGTGAACGTATCTACTTTCTGCATTCCCGGATAAAACGACATCGTGTACGCTTTTTTCCAGTCTTTGTACGTTACCTCGTAGGTAAAGTGCTCCGGGAGCGCCACCTGGCACTCTTTTCTTTGCTCCGCAACGGCTTTCTTTACCCCTTCCCGGATTTCGGAAATCACTTTTTCTCTCGCTTTGCACCAGGTTGCCGCGCCGACACCGCGTTTCGTTTCCACCGTCGTAATGCCCGGAATCAGTTCTTTTGCCTGCCGGCAGATTTCTTCATCTCCGGAGAGAAACAGAACCGGTACGTGATGGGAAGCCGCCGTGTAGCTGTTCAGCATGCACTCGCTCATCACCTTTCCATTCAGATGAATGTACAGGCTGTTTCCCGTCGATGTGTGGCTGATCGAAAAATTCGGATCACCGGCCGGTGCATGGTAACCAATGTAGAGCACACCGTCATAGGTGTCGTCGATGCCGTACATCATATTGTACGGATGACCGCTCTTTCCACGGATCAGAGTGACATACTCCGGTATTTTCAGCGGGTTGATGTTCGATGCGTCGCCGTGGCCGTCTTTTACGACAATTTCATCGGCACCCGCCTCATGCGCTGCCTCACATGCCGCAACGACCTCATCGGTCATCTCCTCTGCGAATCTCTGATACACACTTTCCTTCTTATGCGTTTCATCGGTCAGCGCCAGTCCGGCACAGCCCTCGATGTCTGCACTGATAAAAAGTTTCATTTCTGCTGTTCCCTTCTTTCCTTATCATAAAGATGGCAATATACGTAATGTCCTTCATCCACTTCGTACCGCTCCGGCGCCTGCGTCTTACAGCACTCCATGCATTTTGGACATCGGGTATGGAATTTGCAGCCTGTCGGCGGCTTATGGGCAGACGGGATGCTTCCTTCCAGAAGAATCCGTTCTCTTTTGGCTGTCGGATCCGGAACCGGAACTGCGGAAAGCAGTGCCTGTGTATACGGGTGCATCGGATTGCTGTAAATCTTCTCTTTGTCTCCGACTTCCACAAAATTGCCGAGATACATAACACCGACGCGGTCGCTGATGTATTCCACAACGCTTAAGTCGTGTGCCACAAAAATATAAGTCAGATCGAGATCCCGTTTCAGTTCATTCAGAAGGTTCAGCACCTGCGCCTGAATCGATACGTCCAGTGCAGAAACCGGCTCGTCCGCGATAATCAGCGACGGTTCCACGGCAAGCGCACGGGCAATTCCGATTCTCTGGCGCTGGCCGCCGGAAAATTCATGCGGGTAACGGTTTGCATGGTAATCATCCAGTCCTACCCGGTGCAGAAGATCCAGCACTTTCTTTTCCAGATCTGCTTTATCCTTGTACAGGTGATGCACCTTCAGCGGCTCTGCAATAATATCAAAGACGGACATCCGCGGATTTAAGGACGCATACGGATCCTGAAAAACCATCTGTACTTTTTTTCGGATTGAACGCATCTTTCTGTCATTGTACTCTGTGATGTCCTCTCCATCCAGATACACATGGCCGGATGTCAGATTTTCCAGCTTGCAGATTCCTCTTCCCAGTGTGGATTTTCCGCAGCCGGACTCTCCTACAATTCCGAACACTTCTCCCTTTTTCACCTCAAATGTGACTCCGTCTACTGCTTTGACGAATTCCTTTTTCCCGAAGCCATTTCCGGCAACCGGATAATATATTTTCAACTCTTCTGCTCTCAGTAATGTATCCGACATCCTAATCACCTGCCTTCTCTACGTGATCTGTTTTGAGCTGTCCGCTTTCACAGAGCCAGCATCTGCTGATATGGCCTTCCCCGATCTGGAAAAATCCCGGCTCCTCCTGGCGGCATTTTTCCGAAGCATATGGACAGCGCGGTGCGAATTTGCATCCCTGCGGCATATATTTTGGGTTTGGAACGTTTCCCGGAATCGACTGCAGTTCTTTTCCGGCATCTCCCAGCCTTGGAATGGATCCCAGCAGTCCTTTCGTGTACGGGTGCGACGGATTGGCAAAAATTGATTTTACATCTCCGCGTTCTACCACGCGGCCGCAGTACATAACGGCAACATCATCACAGACCTCTGCAACAACGCCAAGGTCGTGCGTGATAAAGAGGATCGATGTGCCGGTTTCTTTTTTCAGCTGATTCATCAAGTCCAGGATCTGCGCCTGAATCGTTACGTCCAGGGCGGTGGTCGGCTCATCGGCAATCAGGATTTCCGGCCGGCATACGAGTGCCATCGCAATCATGACTCTCTGGCGCTGGCCGCCGGAAAGCTGGAACGGATACTCTTTCATCATGTGCTCCACACGCGGAACACCCGTTTTCCGCAGCATGTCTTCCGCCTTTTTCAGGGCCTCTTTTTTCGATATTTTTTCATGCTGCAGAACACACTCTGCCACCTGATCTCCAATCTTCATGACCGGATTCAGGCTGGTCATCGGCTCCTGGAAAATCATCGAAATTTTGCTTCCGCGAAGCTTTCTCTGCTGCTCTTTCGTCAGCTTTACTACATCATCGCCGTCCAGCAGGATTTCACCGTCGGCAACTTTTCCTCTCGTTCCGGTCAGAAGACCCATCACGGAAAGTGATGTCACACTCTTTCCGCTTCCCGACTCTCCTACAATACCAAGCGTTGCGCCGCGCCGGAGTTCCACGTCGACACCGTCTACCGCTTTGACAACACCGCTGTCGGTGTAGAAATACGTATGTAAATTTTTAATCTCTAGTACGTTATCAGTAGCCACTTCTGCTCCTCCTTATCAATCGGAAAGTTTCGGATCGAGCGCATCGCGAAGTCCGTCGCCTAACAGGTTAAAGCTCAGTACGGTAAGGAAAATCGCAAGACCCGGGAAAATTGTCACATACATTGCGCTTGTCATATAGTTTCTTCCGTTAGAAAGAAGCAGTCCCCATTCCGGTGTCGGCGGCTGTGCGCCCATTCCAAGGAAGGAAAGGCTGGACGCCGTCAGAATGGAAGATCCAAACGACATGGAATACTGTACAATGATGTCCGGAATGGCTCCCGGCAGAATATGGCGGAACAGAATTCCCGCATCGGAAACACCGATGTTTCGTGCCGCCATAACAAAGACGGAATTTTTCAGTGTCAGTGTTTTGCTTCGAACGAGACGCGCAAACGTCGGAGTCGAAAAGACAGCGACTGCGATGACAACGTTTGTCATGCCGCTTCCAAGGATTGCCACGATGGCAATTGCAAGAATCAGTCCCGGAAAAGCGAACAGGACGTCGCAGATTCTCATGATAACAGAATCAATCCAGCCGCCGTAATAGCCGGCCAGAAGTCCGAGAACGGTACCACAGACAGCGCCGACGGTAACCGCACCGAATCCGACGGCAAGGGAAATCCTAGTTCCACAGACAATACGGGAAAAGAGATCCCGTCCAAATTCATCCGTTCCAAACAGGTGCTTCAGGCTCGGTCCCTGAAGAATGGCATTGTAATCATACTCATTAATTCCATACGGCACTATTTTATTTCCGAAAAAGGCGAGGAAAATGAGAAAAATGATGAAGCCAAGTGCAATGACTGCATTCTTCTGTTTTTTGAATTTTCGAACCATTTCGGAAAAAGGAGTTTTGATTTTTTCCTGGCTCTCGTTCTGTACTTTCTTCTGTACTTTTTTCTTTTCTTTCATTCCACTCATCTCCTACTGAAGTTTAATTTCCGGATTCAGAACCGCATAGAGAATATCGACGATCAGGTTGATCACGATAAACTGCAGCGAAAAGATCAGAATCAGGGACTGGATTGCCGGATAATCTCTGTAATTGACCGATTCAATCAGAAGGGAACCAAGACCAGGATAGGCAAATACCGTTTCGGTGACAACCGAACCGCCCAGCAGAAAGCCAAACTGAAGACCCACAACCGTTACAACAGAAATCATGGAATTTCGGAACACGTGCTTCCAGATCACGACTTTCTCTTTGATTCCTTTTGCTCTTGCCGTTCTGACATAATCTTCTTTTAAAACTTCAATAATCGAGGATCTCGTAAACCGCGCAATCACGGCTGCAATTCCAACGCCGAGTGTGATCGACGGCATAATCAGACTTTTAAGACTTGTTCCGCTTGTCGTCGGCAGGATTCGAAGTTTTACCGCGAACAGCATAATCAGAAGAAAGCCGATCCAGAACGAGGGGAGCGAAATACCCGAGACGGCGATCGTCATTCCGGTATAGTCCTGCCATTTTCCCCTGTGGGTTCCGGACCACACGCCAAAGAGTACGCCCACAACGGAACTCCACAGCAGTGTGATAAGTGCCAGACGGACGGTATTTCCAAATCTTCCGGCGATCTCTTTCGTCACCGGCTGTTTGGTACGAAGAGAAGTGCCGAGGTTTCCTTTTAAAAGACCTGTGACATACGTAACGTACTGGCTCGGAATCGATTTATTGAGGCCCAGTTCTTCTCTTACGGCCTCTACATCATCCTGTGTTGCCTGCTCTCCTGCAACGAGCCGTGCCGGATCGCCCGGAATCATGCGGACGAAGAAAAATACAAATGTAACAACAATAATCAGTGTGGGGATCGTACCCACAATACGCTTCAGTATATATTTTGGCATATTGTATCTCCTACTTTCATGCTTATCCTACAGGTACAATCCCACGGATCACTGCCTGTTTTCCTGTTTGTAAGAAACCGGCGTCCCCTTTTGACGGAAGGACGCCGGGTCTTTCTTTTTTATATACCTTGTTTCATTCTGCAGTTATTCGGCTGCCATTCTGGCATTTCTCATGCCGATGCTTCCATCACCTAACAGATATACGCCGGTGATGTTGTTGCTGGTCGCCCAGATGTTTTTATCATTTGCAATGCAGAGCAGCGGAACATCTTCCCATACGATATCCTGTACTTCTGCATAGATCTCATCACGTTTGTCTTCATCTGCCGTTGCAAGACCATCTTTGAACAGCTGATCTACTTTCTCATTCTCATAGTAGCTGATGTTGTAGCTCATCGGCGGCTCAGACTCGGTAGCCAGCATCGGGCGAAGGCCCCAGTCAGCATCACCGGTGGATGTAGACCATCCGCTTAAGTAGCACTCAACTTCTGCATCGGCTCCTGCGCAGTCAGCTCCCTGCACTTTTTCATTCAGAACGGCACTTTCCATTCCGTTCAGCTCCAGATCAATACCAACCTCAGCAAGCTGCTGTTTGTAGAACTCTGCTTTTTTCTGGTTTGCTGTTGTGTTGCTGTACATCAGAGTTGTGGTAAATCCATCCGGATATCCGGCTTCTGTTAACAGCTCTTTTGCTTTCTCCGGATCGTATGGATACGGATCGTTTCCTTTGTAGTGCTGTACGTCTTCACCTACCAGGGAAGTTGCCACAGAACCGTAGCCGTTCATAACAACCTGGATATAAGCTTCTTTGTTGATCGCATAAGCCATTGCCTGACGTACCTTTACATCATTGAACGGTGCTTTCTGTGTGTTCATGAAGAAGTACCATACGGTGATGCTGTCGCCGATTCCAACGGATACGTTGCTGTCACTCTTTAAGGTGTCAACGCTCTCGGTCGGTACAGACCACATAATCTGTGCATCGCCTGCCTGGATGGCAGATACACGGGTGGCACTCTCTGCAACTGGTTTGAATGTGATGCTCTTAAATCCTGCATCGGAGTCTGCCAGAGCGGTTCCGCCGCAGATGTCTGCGTCATATCCCCACCAGTCTTTGTTCAGCTCCACTTTCATGTGGTCGCCGGCAACCCATTCAACAAATTTGTACTGACCGGTTCCTACTGGTGCCTGTGCACAGGCATCTTCTCCTGCTTCAATCTGTTTCGGGCTCATGATCAGGGTAGCCGGATGTGCCAGGTTGCTGATAAATGCGCCGAATGGCTGTGATAAATAAATGGTAACGGTATAATCATCTACTTTTTCTGCGTGATCCAGAACGTTGCAGAGGAAAGTAGTACGTTTCAGTCCAAGGGTCTTATCTGCCCATTTGTTTACGTTTACAATCAGGGCATCTGCATTCCACGGAGTTCCATCGGTGAAGCTTACGCCCTCACGAAGATGAATGGTATACTCGGTTGCTTCATCGTTTGCTTCGTAGCTGGTTGCCAGCATTGGAATGATCTGCATATTCTCATCAAATCCAAACAGGCCGTCCATCATCATTCGCTGTACGCCGCCGGAAAGAGTATCAGAAGTATCCATTGGATCCATGGTTGTAAAGTCCACAGCTACCATTGCCGTAACATCGGAATCCTGGGATACCGACTCGCCTGCCGGAATGGTGATCGTATTCTGCTCATCTGTTTCCGAACTGGATGAGGTTGATGCAGCGGATGCGGTTGATGTGGCTGCCGTCGATGTACTCTTGCCTGTATCCGAAGAACCCGTCGATCCACATGCCGTCAGTGCAAGCGCTGTTGCTGCTGCAATCAGAGCACGCATTACATGTCTTTTTTTCATTGTTGTCTCCTCCTTTTCTGCAAATGCTGCTGCTTTTTCTTTCTCTTTTTTCACAGATCATCGACCCATGATATAAAAAAGAGCAAAGATGCATTTTCTTTCTTCACAGCCCCTTTGCTTAATCGGTATTATAGGTGTAATGCGTTACTCTGTCAAAGTATTCGCCCTGATTTTTTCTTTTCTTTTTTGCGTTTTTGCATTTAGGTTGTTTATTTCCGTCAAAAACAGTATAATTATCCTAAATAGTAACCTTTCACCATATTTAACAGGAAAAGAGGATTTCTTATGAACAGAACACCAAAACTGGGCAACGTATTGATCATTTCTTCTCGAAAACGGATGCTTTCAGAGTTTCAGTCCTATCTCCACTCCGTTCTCGGCGAATACCTTACCTTCAATACACTGCTCCGGGAAAAAGCCACCGATGTCTCTTTGTTTCGAGGATACCAGTGTGTCCTCTTCCCGTCCGAACACGCGATGGAAACCTTTCCTCTCGAGCTCGATCCTTCGATTCTGCAGCTCGCCTGCGACCGCGTTTTCAACCATATGTTTCTCGATAAAATCATCCAGATTCCGCCGCACGAGCGCGTCTATCTCGTCAACGACGAAAAATCATCTTCGCTCGATATCATTTCCCAGCTTCAGGAATGCGGCGTTACGCAGTACGATTTTGTTCCGTTTTACCCAGGCTGTGAGGATACCGAACTCGATATCCAGTTTGCCATCACGGCAGGCGAGCCGCAGCTGGTTCCCTCCCGCATTCCCAATGTGCTGGATATCGGAAACCGGATCATTGACATTTCCACGATTCTGCAGCTCTGCGAACACTTTCATATTCCGCTGCAGGCCGTAAACCGTGTCTCACGCGGCTACGTCAACCAGATCCTTCACACCGTCAAAACTTCGGAAACCTACTATACCAACTACGTGCAGACCGAACAGCTGATGCAGATCATTCTGTTTTCCCTTCCCATCGGCGTCTGTCTCTTTGACGTGGACAGTCGGATTCAGTTCATGAATTCCCGTTTTGCCCACACCTTTTCGCTCCCCTCCACCAATTTCGAGGGACAGCCGTTTTCAGAATGTCTTCCGCCTGCCTATGCGGATACCGCTTTTGATCACAACGGAGACTGGTCGATTCTCCTTGCGGATCAGAAAACGCAGGTTACCTTAAGCATTCTCGCCATGGTTTTTCCGGATACTACGCCTGTTTTCCTCGCCTTTCTCCCGGAGGGCGGAGCGCCGGATACGTTGGAAGCCGAAGAAGAAAAACCGGAAGAAAGCACCTTTTTTGCCTCCTCCCGTACGTTTTCTCTTTCGCTTTCCCACACAGATTCTGTCCAGAACCTGATGACACAGGCCCGGCATCTTGCACTGTTTGATTTTCCGATTCTGATTCAGGGCGAAAGCGGCACGCAGCGCCGGACGCTTGCGCGTGCCATCCATAATTTTTCCCGCCGTCATCATTATCCGTTTTCCGTTCTTCATTCTCCGGGCACGGATCTGACGGAAGCTGACCTGCTCCAGCTTCTCGCCGAGACCAACCACGGCACGCTCGTCCTCTCCCAGGCGGACCGTTTTCCGCTTCCCATTCAGGATCTGCTGGTAAACGTTCTCACCAATGTGCATGGAAACTTCTTTTCCGCTCCGGAAACTCACCGTTTCGACGTGCGCATCATTGCCATCTCGGATGACAATCTGTATGAGAAAGTAGAAAACGGAACGTTTCTGCGGGAACTGTTTCACCTGTTAAGCGCCTCGGAACTGCAGACCGTGCCGATCCGCAGCCGCAGAGAAGATATCCCGGATCTTCTCAATTACTTCCTGCTTCAGTTTTTCCATAACTCCGATATGACCTGCGACCGCGTTTTTTCCGAAGGACTTCTTCATTTTCTGAAGGAATATGAGTACCCCGGAAATATTCATGAGCTGTACAATCTGACCTGCAGTCTTTTCACGCGGTACAGCGGCCATAAGCTGATGCTCTCTGATCTGCCGGCGCATCTGCGCTCCCGTCAGACGAGCAGCGCTCCGCTTACCGATCTTCAGTACCAGGTCCTGTCCTTCGTATCGGCGCATCCAAAAGCAGGCCGTCTCGCTGTCAAAAACGGTCTGGCAGAAGGGGAAACGTTTGTATCCGAAGCGGCGCTCCGCACAGTGCTCAACGATCTTTCCGCCGCCGGTTATCTCGTCGTGCACCGTACCAAGGGCGGCTGTGAGATCTCCGAGCTCGGACGCATGGTTCTGGAGCGGTAGTTTTTCATTTATTTCAGAAACTCGGCAAGGCTGCGGTATCTGGCGCCGTCCAGACCTCTTTTTTCTTCTGCAGTTACCATAGAGTTCAGGATCGCTTCTTCCACAGCCTCCGCCGCAGCTTCAAATGCTTCGTTGATCTTTTCTTCTTTCATCCGGACGCACGCCTGGACTTCGCTGCTGCTTTTCGTATCGACGCGGTTGGCCGTCGTAAAGCCGATCATGATCTCCCCGCTTCCGTGGCCGGTATACGCTCCCGTTCTGGCAATTCCGACTCCGCAGCGGCGGATGATCCGGTACAGCTGCCGTTCTGTCACGGGAAGATCGGTCGCCAGAACCGTCATGATCGATCCCCGGTCCTCCGCGCTGCTTCCGGATTCTTCTTTCCGGATCTGTTCCAGAATCTCCTCGCCTGCCGGTTTTCCCTGAATCTTCAGATCTCTGGTTGCGCCGAAATTCGACTGTACCAGCACACCGATCGTATACGTTTTTCCATCCAGCACAAGTGTGCGGGACGCGGATCCGATTCCGCCCTTCAGACCATAGCAGATGGTTCCTGTTCCTGCCCCGACATCTCCTTCCGGAAAGTCTGCATCTGCCTGTTCCAGTGCCTGATACACTTCTTTTTCTCCCACCACTCTGTTCTGAATCTCATTGATTCTCGAGTCGTTGCATTCCCCGACAACCGGATTGATGGAGTAAACGTTTTCTCCTTCTTTTCGGGTCTGCTGGATCATCCACGAAATCACGGCATCTGCCACTTTTCCGACATTCAGCGTATTCGTCAGCGCGATCGGCGTTTCGAGTGTTCCCAGCTCCTGTACCTGCACGAGGCCGCACGTTTTTCCAAAACCATTGTGCACATAGGCGGATGCCAGATACTTTTTCAGAAACGGATTGTCCTCTCCCGGCACAATAACCGTCACTCCCGTATGCTGATTTCCCTCTTCCACCGTCGCATGGCCGACCCGCACGCCCGGCACATCTGTAATTTTATTTTTCGGTCCGGTCGGGAGATGCCCTATCTGATATCCATAATCGCGTATTCTCTTCTGTCCCATCTTTTATCTCCTCCTGCTGTTTTTTCTCACTCTACGCCCTTTCCCCTCTCCTTGTCCATACCTTCTGACGCAAAGTTTCCTCTTTTCTTTATATTTTTCCCGTTTCTTTTAGAATTTGGACACACTTTGCTCACATATTGCTTTTATAATAGGTCTTGGATAGTTGATAAACCACTCACTATCTCCCCCCTCATAAAGCGATGGCGATATACTTTTGTATATCGTCATCTTTGTTTTTTGGAAAAATATTTTATCTAAAACGCCCCCGGGCGGAAAGTGCAACCACTTACACTTTCCGCCCAGGGGCTTTCGATTTTTATTTGCTTTTACTTCAACGTTCAGGCTTCGGCCGCTGCAGCTTCTTCCTCTGCTTCCGCTGCTGCCATCGCCTGCTCGTACTGTTTCAGAATAATGGTCTGGATTTTTTCTCTTGTGCCGGAGTTGATCGGGTGTGCGATATCGCGGTACTCCCCGTCCGTAGCCTTGCGGCTCGGCATCGCGATGAACAGGCCCTTCTCTCCTTCAATCACTTTGATATCATGTACGACAAATTCGTCATCGATTGTGATGGACACAACCGCCTTCATTTTTCCTTCTTTGGTAACCTTGCGTACTCTAACGTCTGTAATGTTCATAAACTCTATGCCCCTTTCACCTCATAATCAGATGGCGTATCTTTCGTTTTTCTCGACAACAATCTTGATGCCGTCCTCCCCACAATGATAGGAGTTTGCACGGATGGTGTCCCTGCTTTCCACAATACAGTTCTCAATGTGAGTGTTGTCTCCAAGATACACATCATTTAAGATGATGGAGTTTTTAATCACACAGTTGTTTCCAACATATACCTTTTTGAACAGAACAGAGTTCTCAACC
>CAVBNJ010000034.1:0-15626 GCA_963596755.1 bacterium | reverse complement strand
AAAGAGAGGAGAAGAAAAAGAAATGGGGTACTTAGGAAACAAATTACGGGGTAAATACCACAAAGACACGTTTCAGACTGCCGTCAACATGGCGTGGCCGGCGATTGTGGAGTCGTTTTTCATTGCGTTTGCAGGTCTTGTGGATTCTTTGATGGTGAGCTCGCTCGGCTCGTATGCAGTCGCGGCGGTCGGTCTGACGACGCAGCCGAAACTGATGGGGCTGGCGTTTTTCTTTGCGCTGAATGTGTCGATTTCCGCCCTCGTCGCAAGGCGGCGCGGAGAGCAGAGGCAGGATGCGGCGAATGAGATTCTGGTCACGTCCGTTGTATTTATTGTACTTGCGGCCATCGGATTCAGTATTGCTTTTGTGACGCTGGCGGGTCCGATCATCAGTCTGTGCGGTTCAACGGCGGAGACGCATGACGGCGCGGTCATGTATTTTCAGATCATCATGGGCGGCATGATTTTCAACTGCATCCAGATGGGTGTCAACTCAGCACAGCGCGGTGCAGGCAATACGAAAATCACGATGCGTACGAATGTAACATCGAATACGATCAACATCATTCTGAACTATCTTCTGATCAACGGTCATTTCGGATTCCCGGCGCTCGGCATTCAGGGAGCGGCGCTGGCGACCGTCACAGGAACGGTTGTCGGATGCGTGATGAGCATTCTTTCCATCACGAAAAAAGACGGATTTCTGAGCATTGGCTATATTATGGAACGGAAAATCAAACCGACATTCAAATCGCTCATCAGCCTAGTCAAAGTTGGCTACAGCGTTTTCTTTGAGCAGCTTTTCATGCGCATCGGCTTTATGATGACGGCGATCATGGCGGCCAAACAGGGAACCGATGCGATGGCGGCACACCAGGTCGGCATGAACATTATGTCGCTCTCGTTTGCCTTCGGTGACGGCCTCCAGTCCACAGCAGTTGCGCTGATTGGCCGTAGCCTCGGTGCAAAAAAGCCGGATCTCGCGAAAGAGTACGGCAGAACATGCCGTCTGATCGGCGCGGGCATTGCGGTGTGCCTCGTTGCGATTTATCTTTTCGGCGGAAGATGGCTGTACAGCCTGTTCTTTAAAGAAGAGCATATCATCGAAATTGGTGTCAGCATCATCCATGTCATTATCTTCGTTGTTATCTTCCAGATCTGCCAGGTCATCTATATGGGCTGCCTGCGCGGTGCGGGAGATACGCTTTATACAGCAGTTGCATCCATGATCAGCGTTACATTTATTCGTACGATCGTTTCTTACATCGGCGGCTACACACTGGGGCTTGGCATCGTCGGCATCTGGTTCGGCGTGCTGGCGGATCAGATGTCGCGGTTTATCTTTGCGACGATCCGCTTCAAACAGGGCAAATGGGTGAAAATCCAAATTTAAATAAACAGGAGGAAGCAAAACTATGTACAAATTTGACAGAGAAGCCTACGACAAGCGGATGGAATGGTACCGCGATGCACGCTTCGGCATGTTCATCCACTGGGGACTTTATGCGATCCCGGCGCGCGGGGAATGGGTGCGGAGCATCGAACAGATTCCGAAAGAAGATTACATGAAATACTTTGAGGAGTTCAATCCCGTCGATTTCGACCCGCGCAAATGGGCGAGAGCGGCAAAAGAGGCCGGCATGAAATACGTTGTTCTGACCGCAAAGCATCACGACGGATTCTGCCTCTTCGACAGTCAGTACACCGATTTCAAATCTACCAACACGAAGTGCGGCCGCGACCTCGTTGCAGAATATGTCGAGGCTGTCCGTGCCGAGGGCCTGAAAGTCGGCTTATATTTCTCCCTGCTCGACTGGTTCCACGACGATTTCCCGCACTACGGTGACCAGAATCACCCGATGCGGAATAACCCGGCATACAAAAACGATGACCGCGATTTCGACCGCTATCTGACTTACATGCACAATCAGGTACGCGAGATCTGCACCAATTACGGAAAACTTGATGTGCTGTGGTTCGACTTCTCTTACGGAACGCTGCGCGGCGAAGCATGGAAGGCAACCGAGCTGATCAACATGGTGCGCAGCCTTCAGCCGGATGTCATCATCGACAACCGCCTCGAGGTGAGCGGCGAGGGCTACGGTTCTCTGGCAGCCGGAAATCCGACTCCGTACCACGGCGATTTTGTGAGCCCGGAGCAGATGATCCCGCCGAACGGCATCCAGGATGTGAACGGAAACGACATCGCATGGGAGTCTTGTGTGACGATGAACAATCACTGGGGCTACTGCGCGAACGACCACTTCTTCAAACCGGCCCCGATGCTGATCAAAAAACTGGTCGAGTGCGTATCGAAAGGCGGAAACCTGCTGCTGAACGTCGGCCCGGATGCGAAGGGAAATATCCCGGAGGAGTCTTTAGAGCGCCTTGCAGAGATCGGAAAATGGATGAAGAAAAACAGCGAGAGCATCTACGGCTGCGGAAAAGCCGGCATCGAGAAACCGGACTTCGGCCGCGTGACACGCCACGGAAACCATCTGTACTTCCATGTCTATGAAAACACCGTCGGCCCGCTGCCTCTTCCCGGTGTGAAAAAAGAAGAAATCCAGGCGATCCGCTATGTCGCAACCGGCGCAGAAATCCCGGTTTCCACAAGCTGGGTACACAGCGATTACCCGACCATGGCATTCGCCGACCTCGGCGAAGACCCGGTCCTGCCGGATGCTGTGGATACGGTCATTGATGTGATTCTGAAAAAATAAAGAACGCGAAAACAGCTGCGGTTCCAGAAGAGGGACTGCAGCTGTTTTTCGATCCATAAAATTTTATTTCAGACTTTTGCCTTCCGCATCCGGGAAAATGCCCAGAACAGATTGGCGCAGAGCCATCCGATTCCAGTGGCGGCGGCAACAGCGGCAAGCTCAAAGCGCCGGAACAGAATCCAGGTAAAAAGAACGCGCAGCGAAATCTGCAGAATGGAACCGAACAGCGTGAAACCGACGCGTGCAAGGCCATTGTAATATCCGGTAAACGAGCTTCCCGTATAGCACAGAAAGTAGAAAAACGAGATCACCCGAAGATACTGGACGGCACTTGCATAAGCAGTTCCATCCGCATGGCCGAGCATCAGTTTTACGGCAGGCGGAGCCGCAAAAAAGAGAGCAACGGCACATAGGAGCCCAAGCAGAAAGAGAATCCGAAGACTGCAGAAGGATGCCTTCCGGACACGGTCTTTCTTTCCCGCACCGTAATTCTGTGCAATCAGGACAGAAGTAGATGCGGAACCGCTGTCGGCGAGCGAATTGACGAATCCTTCAATCCGCGTGGCAGCCGTATAGGCGGCAATGACTTCCGTGCCGGCGGTGTTTACAATGCCCTGTACCAGCATTTTTCCGATATAGACGCTGGTTTGATGAAGTGCGGTGACGATACTGCATTTTAAAGTTGTCCGCAGAAGGGAAATATTAAACTGCAGATCCTCCCGTGAGAGCAGAAGTTCCCGGTGCGAGTGAAACAGGTAGACGATACAGAGCACCGCGGAAAAAATCTGGGTAAAGACCGTTGCCTGTGCCGCACCTGCAATTCCCATGCCGAACCGTGCAACGAAAAGAAGATCGAGTCCTAAGTTGGCAGCGACCGAGGCGGCGAGAATATAAAGCGCAGCCGCCGTATCGCCGGAGGCGCGGAGGGCGGAAGCATACATATTATAGAGAAACGCGGCGGGCAGTCCGAGAAAAATCCAGGACAGATAATGACGGACAAACCCGGAAAGCTCGGCCGGCGTCTGAATCAGGGCAAGAATCCCGTTCATTCCGAAAAGACCGACAGCACTTAAAAGCAATGTCAGAAGAAGCCCGGCGTACAGAGCCGTGAAGTGCTGGCGGCGCAGCGCACGCTGGTCAGCGAGTCCGTAACAGCGGGCAAACAGCACGGAAAGCCCGGTGCAGGCGCCGAAGACAGCGAAAAGAAAAAGATTCATAACCGTTCCGGCAATACCGATGGCGGCAAACTCCTGCTGACCGGCATAGCGTCCGATGACGAAAGCATCGATGGTGTTGTAAAACTGCTGCAGAAGATTACCGAAGATCAGCGGAAGAGCGAGGCGAAGAAGATGGCGGGATAAATTTCCCTCGGTCAGATCCTGTGTATGCATGAGAAAACTCCTTTGATCAGAATTCTTTTGTAACGATTGACAAAAGTATAGCGCGGATTTATCCTTGATAAAAGCGAAAATAAATCAATATATCCTTGAACAAAAATCAAGGATATATTTGAAAGAGGGAGAAAGAAATGGAAATTGAGAGATGGGAGATTTTGCTGAAAGTGCTGGAATGCGGCAGTCTGACCGCTGCTGCGGAGGAGACGGGTTATACGCTGTCGGGCGTCAGCCGAAGCATCGCATCACTGGAAAAAGAGACGGGAATTTTGCTTTTGCACCGGGAGAAAAAAGGCGTGACACCAACGGACGGCTGCCGCCAGCTTCTTCCGGCTATTCGTGAGCTGCTGTTTGCGGCAGAGCGCCTGGAACAGACAGCATCATCCGTGCGCGGCGGCGTCTGCGGAACGATCCGCATCGGAACGGCGTACCGACCGTATTACCGCTGGATCATGCGCGTAACATCAGAGTTCCGGGAGCAGTACCCGGAAGTACAGTTCCGCATTTTTACCGGGACCAGCACAGAGTTTGCCGGAAAAATCCAGGAGCACGAGCTGGATTTCGGCCTGATCAGCAGACGGGAGGGAATCGCGTCCTGGATTCCGTTCTGTGAGGACCCGCTGACCGCCCTTGTGCCGGAACATCATCCCCTTGCAAAACGAAAAAAGGTGCCGATTGCGGAATTCACAAAAGAACCCTACATCGATACCTGCCCGGACATGGATACCGACAACGCCCGCTTTTTCCGGCAGGAAAAACTAGAGCCGAATATGCAGTTCACGACGATCGACATCCAGGCATCGTATGCCATGGTGGACGCTGGCCTTGGCATCAGCATGAACAACCACATCAACAGCGTGCAGGGCTACCCCGGCGTGCGCCAGCTCCCGCTCGAGCCGGAGTATCTGGTGGAAATCGGCCTGGCATACGGTGAGCGCCTGTCCCCGGCAGCGGAGCGGTTTCTGGCGTTTGTGAGACAGAGACTTCCGGAAACAGAGTCTTAAAGATTCTTACAATATTCTGTATTTTTGCCATGCTCAATTGACAGTTCAGACAAAACCGGGCATACTGGAGAAAAAGCGTTATCATTCAAACGAAAGAAAAGAGGGGGAAAACATATGATACGTCTGAACCACGTAAGCAAGATCTACGGCGATGGAAGCAAAAAAGCCGTCGATGATCTTTCCTGGGAAATTGAGGATGGAAAGATCACCGGCTTCATCGGCCCGAACGGAGCCGGAAAGACAACGACCTTAAAAATGATCACCGGCATTCTGGAGCCGTCCGAAGGAACAATTGAAATCAACGGAAAAGATATCCAGAAAGACCCGCTCGAAGCCAAGCGCCAGTTCGGCTTCGTCGCCGACGACCCGGATGCGTTTCTTCGCGTCAAGGGAATCGAATACCTGAATTTCATGGCAGACATCTACGGTGTCGGCACCGGGGAACGTCAGAAATTCATCGAAGAAACCGCAAAACGATTCGAAATGAAAGAGAACCTTTCGAGCCGCATCATGAGCTATTCCCACGGCATGCGCCAGAAAATCATGGTGATGGGCGCACTGATCCACAAGCCGCCGGTCTGGATTCTCGACGAGCCGCTGACCGGTCTTGACCCGCGTTCCGCACACGAATTAAAACAGATGATGCGCGAACACGCTGATGCCGGAAATGCGGTTCTGTTTTCCACGCATGTGCTGGAAGTAGCAGAAAAACTCTGCGACCGCATCGCGATCATCCATCACGGCCGCCAGGTATACCTGGGTACTCTGGAAGAATTAAAAGCGGCCTATCCGGATCAGACACTCGAAAATATTTTCCTGGAGATCACGGAACATGCGTAACTTATGGATCCTCACCCGTTTCCTTCTGAAAAGCGGACCAGGAAAAAGCAATCAGAAGAACGGAAAAAAGAAAGCATTTTCAAGCGCAGGCCGGATCGCCCTCTATATCCTGCTCGCCATCTGCCTCCTGCCCGTATCGGTTTTAATGTTCATGATGGGCTATTTCGGCTATGAATTTCTGCAGCCGCTCGGCGCGGAAGTCCTGATGCTCGATTTCGTCTGCGCCATCGGCATGATGGTCATTTTCTTTTACGGTCTGCCGCTGTTCCTCAGCCAGTATTATATGGATTCCGACCTCGTAAAACTCCTGCCGCTGCCGTTCAACCCGGTGCAGATCGTCGGTGCAAAAGGCTTCTGCTGTCTGATCAACGAATACTACCTCGTCGTGCTGATGTTCTTCCCATTTTTACTCGGTTACGGCATCAGCGCCAAAATGGGAGTCCTTTACTGGATCTGCGTCGTCCTCGCCTGCCTGATCTACCCGGTCGTGCCGCTCATTTACGCCGCAGTCCTCACGATGATCATCATGCGCCTTTTCAAAAATATCCGAAACAAAGACTTCTTAAGCTACCTCGGATTCGCCGCATCCATGATCTTCGCCATCGGCATCAACGTCTTTTCCAGAAGTCTCGGAAGCTTTGAAGTACAGGACGTCATGAACCTGATGGAAAACCAGAAAGGCACCCTGCGTGCCTTCCAGACTATCTTCCCAAACCTGACCCTGATGACCGGAAGCCTCGCTGAGGCATCGCTCCTTAAAATGGTACTCTACATCGCTACGACAGCCATCATCCTTGCCGTCTTTTTCGCTCTCGCCTGGAAAATCTACCTCCCGGCCGTCCTCGGCATGAGTGAGACAACGAGCGAAAAACGCCGCCTGACCCAAGAAGAAGTAATCCGAACCGCCAAAAGCCGGAACCCGGTCCGCACCTACGCGATGATCGAATGGAAAAAACTCTACAGAACTCCTGCGTGGTTCATGAACTGCGTCCTGATGCCGCTCATCTGGCCGATCTTCATGCTCGGCATCACCCTGCTCTCGGTAGTTTCCAGCCTCGGAATGGCCCAGGCCACCGGCTTCCTGCGCGCACTCTCCGCAGACGGAACCATCTACCACATCCTGCAGGGCGAACTCCCCGTTGCCATATCCGTCTTCATCGCCGCCGGAATCGCCGTCATGGTCTCCATGTTCTGCCTGATCTCCGCCACCGCAATGTCCCGCAAAGGCAGCGAATACATCTACATGAAGTGCATCCCAATGCCCTACCACGACCAGATCCGAGCCATGCTCGCCAGCGGAATCATCATCAGCACCCTGGGAACCCTCCCGTACTCCCTGGCCTTCAACCTGATAGCAGTCCTTTTCGGCCTCCATCCGGCAACCCTCCTTTACACCACAGCGATCACGGTCCTCTTCATCCTGTTCATCAACTACGAACAGCTCCTTTTCGACCTGACCTTCCCCAAACTAAACTGGGAAAACGAAACCGCCGCCATAAAATCCAACAACCGCACCCTGATCTCCGTCCTCATCGACCTAGCCGTCGGCGGAATCCTCATCGGCGCCGGCTGCCTCCTGTACGGAAAACTCCGCTTAAACATCCACATCACCACCGCGTTGATGATTCTCATCACCGCAATTCTGGCCTTCACCATGCGAACCGCCCTCTACACCCAGGGAGCGTCAGCAATCCGTCACCAGGAAAGCGCCTAAAAGCATACTCTCACCAACCTCAGAAAAGCTCTGCTTCTTCCCACAAAGCAGAGCCTTTCTGCTTTTCAACCTTAACGACATCAACATCAGGGCACGGAGGCGGCACATAGGGGTGGGGCATTTGCAGGGCGGCTAAGTATCTTAGGGCGTGGAATTTTGCGTTGGAATGAGACGCAGCACTGTCTGAGCGCAGCGAGTTTGCGGAGTCTCATTCCGCCCTTAGCAAAATCCCACACCCTTAGATACTCTTGCCGCCCGAAACAGCCCCGCCCCTATGTGCCGCCTCCGTGCCCGTCCGTCATCTTAAGAAAAATGTCAGTTTTTTATCAAAAGAATCTCCGTTTTCTCTGCTATCATAAACACCATAGAACCAAGAGGGGAAAAACAACATGAACCAATACAACATATTAGTAGTAGACGACGACCGGGAAATCGTAAGATCCCTCGGCAAACTATTAGAACTAGAAGGCTACACCGTCAAAAAAGCCTACAACGGAATGGAGGCCCTAGACATCCTCATGACCGACCAGATCCACCTGATCCTCCTCGACGTCATGATGCCCAAAATGAACGGCCTCTCCGCCCTGATGAAAATAAGAGAAAAAAACAACATCCCAATCATCATGCTCTCCGCAAAAACCGAAGAGAGCGACAAAGTCATCGGCCTCTCCATGGGCGCCGACGACTACGTCACCAAACCATACAACACCGCCGAACTCATGGCCCGCGTCAAATCCCAGCTCCGCCGCTACTTTTCACTCGGAGCCGCAGGTGAAAGCACACAAAACCAGAACATCCTAAAAAACGGCGGCCTGCTCCTGAACCGAAACACAAAAGAACTCCTCGTCGACGGTGATCCCGTCCGCCTGACAGCAACCGAATACAAAATCATGGAACTCCTCATGGAGCACCCCGGTTACGTATTCCCGGCCGAAGAAATCTACAGCCAGGTCTGGCAGGAAGACGCCTACAGCGTAGAAAATACCGTCATGGTACACATCCGGCGCATCCGCGAGAAAATCGAGATCACGCCGAAAAATCCAAAATATTTAAAGGTGGTGTGGGGAATTGGATACAAAATCGAAAAAATTGACTAAAACAGAAAAACGCATCCTGATCTGGATGCTCCTCGACCTCGGCATGGTCCTCATCCTGTGCGGAAAACTCCTGCGGACATGGGGCGATGACCTTGCCTGGGGTATGTGGCGCAGCATCGACTGGGGCGTCGGTGTGGGCCTGACCGTTGTCGGCGCCGTAAGCATAGCCGCAGCATGCTGCATGATATGGAAATACTGGAAAAGCACCTGGAGCCCGGCAATGACCGCATCCTTTGCGAAAAATGAGCCAGCAGCACAGGCACCAGAACCCGAAACCGAAGAAGCAGCCAGAGTCCGAGAGCTCAAACAAATGCAGTTCGAAGCCAGAGCCGCCGCAGAAGCCGAAAAAGAGCAGTTTTATCTGAAAAAATCCGAAAAACTTCCGAACGAACTTCTAATTCTGATCGGAGGTCTCACTTTTTACCTGTGGATCAGACCATTCCAGCACAGCTACATCAGCTACAACTTCGTCGTCGACTGGCACAACGCAGTCGGAGGATGCCTGCAGACCGGCGTGCTGTTCTTCCTCGTATGCGGCATTTTCCTTCTCTGCGTCGGAATCCTTCTGTACCGCTGTACCGAAAAACGCCTGAAAGAAATGTTTAAAGTCTATCAGGAAATCGAGCACTATAAATCCCGCACCAGCCTGGAAAAACAGCTCGCCAGCCGGAGCAAATGGCCGTTCCGCATCGCACTGATCCTGGAACTGCTGCTCGCTGTCACCATGCTCGTCGGCCTCGTAGACGGCTGGGACAATGAGCCGCTTTTCGTCATCACCATCGGCACGACCGTGCTGATTCTGATCCTCTTTGCCTGGAAAACCTACCGCAGCCGTCTGAGTCGCGAGATGGGCCTTTTAATGGAACAGATCCACACCATGGCCGAAGGCAGCATGGAAAGCCGGATCGATGAAGTTTCCGAAAAATCCCTGCTGTACCCGGCCTTCGCAGAGCTGGAAAACATCGAGAGCGCTATGCGGAAGAGCGTAGAAAAACAGATGCAGGCCGAACGCCTCAAGATCGACCTGATCACCAACGTATCGCACGATCTGAAAACACCGCTCACCTCGATGGTCGGCTACACCGATCTTCTGAAAAAAGAAGACCTGACACCGGCCGCGCAGGATTACGTAGAAGTCATTTCCGCCAAACAGGAGCAGTTAAAAGAGATGATTCAGAGCCTCTTCGAACTCTCCAAATCGACAAGCGGAACCGAGAAATTCCAGATGGAACGCATGGACATGAAGCGCCTGCTCGAACAGACCCTTGCCGACATGGACGACGCAATCGCACAAAGCGGCCTCTCATTCCGCACAGCGCTCGGCGAAGAACCGCTGCCGTTCCTTGGAGATAATGGAAAGATGTACCGCGTTGTGCAGAACCTCGTCGAAAACATTCTGAAATACAGCCTGGACGGCACGCGTGTCTACATTGATGCCGGAAAAGCAGACGGAGAAATCTTTGTCACCATGAAAAACATTTCCGCCTACGAAATGAATTTCAAAGCGGAAGAAATGATGGAACGCTTCGTACGCGGCGATGAGTCACGGACGAGCGAGGGCCACGGGCTCGGCCTTGCCATTGCATCGAGCTACACCGCCAACATGGGCGGCCGCATGGAACTTGCGACAGACGGAGATCTGTTTAAAGTAACCCTGCATTTCCCGGAAGCAGAAGGGGAGGCTGTTTCTGAGGAAGAATAAAAAACAATTTGACCTGCATGTGAATAGACAGAACAGGGGAGGAAAAATAATGGAAACAATCAGTATTATCATACCGTGCTACAACGAGGAAGAAGCAATACCCGTCTACTATGAGGCGATGATACGCCAGATGGACGAAATGCAGGAACTGCAGAAAGTTCAGTTTGAGCTGATCTTTGTCGATGACGGGTCAAAAGATCACAGCCTGTATGAGATGCGCCGGCTTGCCCGAAAAGATGCCCGCTGCCGTTATCTCTCATTTTCCAGAAACTTCGGAAAAGAAGCAGCGATGTACGCCGGACTGCAGGCGGCCAAAGGTGATTACGTGACCGTGATGGATGTCGATCTCCAGGACCCGCCGTCCCTTCTTCCGAAGATGTACGCAATGCTGCAGAGCGGCACCTGCGACTGTGTGGCAGCCCGCCGGAGTTCACGCGAGGGTGAGGGAAAAATCAAATCGTTTCTCTCGAATGCCTTTTACGGTGTGATCAACCGCCTTTCCAAGACAGAGATTGTCAGCGGCGCGCGGGACTACCGCCTGATGAGTCGCAAGATGGTCGATGCCGTGCTGGAAATGAGCGAATACAATCGTTTCTCGAAGGGTATTTTCGGATGGGTCGGCTTTCACACAGAATGGCTGGAATTTGAACACGAGGACCGCTGCGCCGGAACATCAAAATGGCCGCTTCGGAAACTCCTCGCATACTCGATCGACGGCATCACAGGCTTTTCTGTGGCCCCGCTGTCACTCGCATCCGTCATGGGCGTGATCTTTTTCCTGATTTCGATGGTTCTGATCGTGTTCATCATCGGAAGAACCCTGCTGTTCGGCGATCCCGTTGCGGGCTGGCCGTCGATGGCGTGCATCATTTTCATGGTGAGCGGCGTGCAGCTTTTCTGTACCGGAATTGTGGGCGTTTATCTTTCGAAGACATATCTTGAAACGAAGCACCGCCCGATCTATCTCTTAAAAGAGACCAGCGAAGAGCTGGCTGAGGCACACAGTGTGCAGCCAGTGAAAAAGCAGGAGAGTGCGGCAAAGAGAAGAAGAGATACCCATACGGCAGAAAAGAAAAACGTGTATTTTCCGGAGTATGCCGGCAAACGCCATGCTTCTGCAAGAGGAGAGATCCGGGCATGAGAAGAAAAAAAGTAAAGAATTTCACCGCGGCGGGGCTCTTCCTTTTCGCCCTGTTCCTGTGTTGGCTGTTCGTACTGCGATACGGCGTATTCGGTTCTTCAATCGACTGGATCAGCCAGCACAGCACACTCGCCGATTACTTCCGGAAGCGGTTTTATGCCACCGGAAACCTCTTCCCCGATTTCGCCTGGAATCTGGGAGGAGGCCAGAATATCTACAATTTCGCCTACTACGGCCTGCTGAGTCCGACCGTGCTGCTCTCGTATCTGTTTCCCTTCATCCCGATGGATCTGTGGGTGATGGGCTCCTCCGCGCTGCTGTATGCGGCGGATGCGGCACTCTTTTATCGATGGATCAGCAAAAAGGGCCTGCGTTACAGTACCTGTCTTTTTACATCCCTTTTCTTTACGTGTTCTACAGCGCTTCTGTATCATTCCTATAATCAGCTCATGTTTGTCAACTATATGCCGTTTCTGCTTCTGGCACTGATGGGTGTGGACCGCCATTTCCAGAAGAAAAAAAGCGGTCTGCTGATTTTCGCCATTCTCGGTATGATTCTGACCAGCTTTTATTTTTCGGTCGGCGGGCTGATTGCACTTACGGCGTATGCGGTAACGGAATATTTCCGGTGTTATGCAGAAAACGGTACGGAGGAAGGGCAGCGCGGAACTGCGGCGGTTCGGAATTTTTTCCGTGCGGCAATCCGGTTTGCGCTTCCCGTCCTTGCAGGAACCCTTCTTTCCGGCATCCTGCTGATTCCATCTGCCGCCGCGCTGTTCGGAAACAGCGGCGGGGGCGGACGCGGCACCGCGGAAGGCGGAATCGCAGGACTCTTTACCGATCCGGCGATGTGGAAACCGCAGTTTCTGATTCTGCGCCTCTGCTACACGCCGTACGGCATCGGGCTTTCAGCCTTTGCGGCATCAGCACTCTTTAGTCGGGTGATGGGGAAAGGAAAATTCCGGGAGCGGCTGCTGTCGCTGTTTCTGCTCGTATTCTTCTGTATTCCCCTGTTCGGATACCTGCTGAACGGCGGCCTGTACAGTAAAGATAAGGTATTCATCCCGTTTCTCCCGGTGCTCTGTGCAGAAGTCGGACTTTATGTGGAAAACCAGCTCACCCGGAAACGGGAATGTGGAAAAAAACGGGCGGCACAGAAGTTTACGCGAAAAGCCATCGCCGAACTGCGCGAATTGCTTCCGTATTTCATCGTTCTGGCTCTGATGTGGAATGCAAGGCATGAGACATATTTTGAGCAATACTGGCATCTCGGCATGCTGGATGTGATCTGCGTGACGACGTGTTATCTGGTATGGCGCTGGTTTCCGTCAAAGAAAGTGCTGCGCGGCCGGGAGCTTCCGTTTCTGCCGCTCGTCTTCAGTGCCGTGATTCTTGTATTCGCCGGAAAAGCGATCAATCACGAAAAGAATGTGATGATCCTGCGCGAGACGTATGATTCCCTGACGGACAGCAAAATTGCATCGGCAATCCGTGAGATCCGTGCAGAAGATCCCGGCTGGTACCGCATCGAGCAGTACGGCGACGGAGAGCAGAACCTTGCGAATGTCAACCGGATCTGGGATATCGGACAGAATATCTCGACGATTTATTCATCGGCATACAATGCAGAATATAAGAATTTCCGGGACACCACGTACGGTATCAACGAAGCCTTCCGCAACCGCATGATGCAGACCGTTTCCGATGATCCGCTGTTCTGGCAGCTCATGGGTGTGAAGTATATTCTGGCAGAAACACAGCCGGAAGGATATGAGCTGTACCGCGATTATGGAACTTTTCAGGTTTACCGTGCTGTATCCGCCGCGCCGATCGCCTACGTGACAGACCAGGTGGTTTCGGAGTCGGAATACGAGTCTCTCGATTATCCGCAGAACCAGGAACTCCTGGAGACAACCGCAGTGATTCCGGACCGGGAATGGACAGCGGCGCATGCAGAAAATGATACGGATACGACAAAGACAGAAGACAATACATTGAAATCTCTGTTCTGCAGCCGTTTTCAGGAGAGCGCACTTGAACTTCAGGAGACGGATCAGGAGGGCCTGCGTATTCAGAAAACTGCGGATGGCTATGAGATTGAAGCGAAAAAATCCGTAACCGTTTCGGCGCAGCTTCCGGATGCGGCAGAGGGAGCGACGCTGCTTGCCGTTTCCTTCGATGTCGATAACCAGAAAGCCGGCCATGATATGTTCATCCGCATCAACGGCCAGACCAACCGTCTGACCGGCGTCAACCATACGTATGCGAATGGAAACACAGAGTTCAACTATCTCGTCACAATGAGAGAAGACGGAACAGCATCCCTTCGGCTGGGAAAAGGACATTACGTACTGAAAAATCTGGGAGTTTGGACTGGTACAGCGCAGCCGTCAGAGAAGACAGAACGGCTTTACGCGCAGGCAGTTACGCTGATCGGCGGTACAACCGCGACATACGGCGGCGACGGCATCACAGGCGTGGTTTCCGCGGAACGGGACGGATACCTCATCACCAGCATCCCATACGATGAAAATTTTGTCCTGAAAGTGGACGGGCGGAAAACAAAACTGTTCCGTGCCAACACATCCTTCCTCGGCGCGAAAATTTCATCCGGTGAACATCAGATCGTCCTCGAATACCACGCACCGGGGCGGACGGCAGGAATGGGGTGCAGCTTCATCGGAATTCTGCTGGCGCTGGCGGTTGTGATCTGTGGAAAAAGGCTTGCAAAAACAGAAGCAGATCCGTTATAATGAAACCGTTCGGGCATTTGCTTAATGCCGAACGAGAAAAGTAAAGAAAGAATAAGAAAAGCCGGCTTATCATAAGCGTGAAATTTTGAGGGAAGTGCTGCTCCCTTGGGATTTCACGCTTTTTTTCAATTATGATGGGACGAAAGAAAAGCGACGGCGGAACAGAAGGGAGAATACAGAACATGAAAGAAATTTTTCACAGAACCAGTATCCGAAAATATGAGACGAAACCCGTTGAGGACGAAAAAGTCGAGAAACTGCTGCGCGCAGCCATGGCAGCTCCGTCTGCGGGAAATCAGCAGCCGTGGGAATTCTACGTTGTGACAAACAGTGAGATCCTGCAGCGCCTCGCCAAAACCAGCCCATATGCAGGCTGCACCGCCGGCGCGCCGATGGCTTTCGTTGTATGCACGAAAAAAGAATGCCGGATGCCGGAATACGCACAGATTGATGTGAGTGCAGCCATTGAAAATCTTCTGCTCGAAGCCGACGGCCTGGGACTCGGCGCCGTATGGCTCGGCATCGCACCGCTTACCGAGCGGATGGACGCGGTTCGCGACGTTCTGCAGATCCCGGAGAATCTCGACGCCTTCGCCATCGTCCCATGCGGCTACCCGGCGCAGGACCGCGTGCAGCAGGACCGCTTCGAGGAGGCGCGGGTGCATTATATTCGATAGATGAAACAAAAGAAATATAGGCTCAGAGGGGAACGTTCCCTTCTGGGCTTTTTCTATTCCTCAGAATCCGGGAAATAAACAGCTGCAATTCTTTACATACGATCTATATTTTAAAAAGCGATTCGGCTATACTAATGGACAACGACAGGATATTACATGAAACGAAGAGGTGAGCAGATGGATCCAGCACAGAGAATCAGGCGGATTCGGATGATCGAAAAGATAGAAAAAAATCCCAATTTCAGTAATAAGATTGGCGTAAAAAATACATCCGGATTTGTAAAAAAACAACAGAAAAAGTGAACGGCTTATGATAAAATAAAGCCAGAAGGAGAACATGATGTTATCGTTATTATTTGCTATTTGTATGATTGGTTTCGTTGGAAAGTTTTTTATATTTGGATTGAAAGCATCCTGGGGAATCCTGAAGCTGCTTTGCACGGTGGTTTTCTTACCGGTCATCTTAATCGCAATGGTTCTTGGAGGACTGATCCGCATCGCATTTCCATTATTACTGATCGGCGGCGTGATCGCAGTTGCAGCATCACATTCCTCAAGATAAGGGGGAAAAACATATGACA
>CAVBNJ010000033.1:0-15789 GCA_963596755.1 bacterium | reverse complement strand
CGACACGCACACTGTCACTTCCTTTCTTTTCCCCGGGCCGGTTTTCTTACGATGCTTAAAGATTCTTCAGTGTATCCTCCAGCATGCTCTCATAATCCACATCCTGGTAATCTCCCTCGTCCAGCGGCGGGATTTCTTCTGTTTGAAATTTTTCTTCTGTTTTTTCCGGCTGGCCCAGATTTGCCAGTTCGTCCAGTTCTTCGTCCGTCAGATCCGGCTCGTTTTTCTCCTCATCCTTGATATATTTCACACGGCGCTGTGCTTTTGCCACGCTGAATTTCGGAACGGCTTTTACGTAATAATAGTAATCGTCGTCATCAAATTCCAGATATTCTGTCCGGGTATAGTCCGCACCGAACAGGAAAAACTCCAGCACAAAGCCGATCAGACAGCCGGCTGCTGCTCCGAGAAGTACCACCGGAAGGGCAATCTGTACATCCAGCACCAGACTTCCGGCAATCATGATGACCGCATAGGCAACGGAACCTGCCACGATGGAAATCTGCCATGCGTAGTCCGCGCTGCTGTGACGGACTGCATTGACAAGAAGCACCGTCAGTGCGCAGGCGATGAGCGTCAGAAGCATTTCCTCATTGCGGAACAGGCCGTTGAAAAATTCCTGTACGATGGTAACCATCTCCGGTGTCTCTGCCGCATGAAGCAGCGGCTCCATCTTTCCCTGGATCATATCGCACAGATAGTAGACAATGACACCGCAGGCTGTGGAAAATGCAGAGAGCGGTGTGCCGGCAAGTCCGTAGGCAACCGGAACGGTTGACGGAATGTGAAGCCAGAACGCAAGCGGCGTCAAAAGAAGCGCCGGCGCATCCTTCGGCACAAAACGCAGATATAAAAACCATAACACCAGCAGAACCAGTGCCGTAAGGCCTGCAACTACCATATGAAGGGCAAAGCAGTGCCCGATGATCACCAGCATTGCCAGAAGGACCATTCCATTCAGCGGCAGAATAGCGCACATCAGCGATAAAATCAGCACCACATACATGCTGTTCAGCACTTTCAGATAGCCAAGCTTGGAATTAATGGTCATAAATACGGCAAGGCCGAGCAGAAATTTTGCGATCAGGAGTACAATTCCGCTGTAGGAGCCGTAGAATTCTTTTAACTTTTCTTTCAGTTCGATCAATACTGTCATGCTTCTTTCCTCCTGCGTCCGGATTTTTTCCCGCGGTTTTCCTGCTCATCATACAGTTTCTGCAGCTCGTCCAGTTCTTTTCCGTACCATTTCAGCTTTTTCTGCGCTCTCTGATAACGGATTGTGCCGATCACATAGACCGCAATTGAATAGACTGCCAGAAAACACAGATAGGACGCGATCAGACACCCTGCTGCAAACTGCAGGTCTATCGTGTCTATCTCGTCCACCAGCCACTCGATATGATATAAGGCCGCAACCGCAAGTACCAGAACATATCCGATTGACGCCAGAAAAAAGTTTTTCAGAAGCTCTTTTCCAATGTAATCGCTCCGAAAATAGCGGCCGATTCGTAAGGCATTTTTTTCTTCTTTTTTTTCGAAAAAAGCCAGTTTTGTCATCTGACGAATTCTTTTTTCGTCCAACATGCCTTTTGGTCTCCTCTTCCCGTTCTAAATTATGTTTATTTTACCATATGTTTCCGATAATGGAAAGCCATTCTCAAAATATTCACACTTTATTTTACAATTGCCGCACAGACAAAATCCACCTGTTCTGCGCCGTTCTGTTTCAGTAATGACGCAATCGCATCTACTGTACTGCCCGTCGTGTAAATGTCATCTACCAGGAGGATCCTCCTGTATTTCATCTGTCCCGGTTTTGCCATTGCAAAGGCTCCTGCCAGGTTCTTGCGCCGCTCGGCGGGGCCGAGTTCTTTCTGGCGTTTTGTCTTTTTTACACGGCGGATCAGATGCGCGTCCATGGGAAGTTCCAGCTCCTCTGCCAGTTTTCGGGCAAATACTTCCGCCTGATTGTAGCCGCGCTGCCGCTGTCTCGCCGGATGGAGCGGCACCGGAACGAGCACCTCCGGATTTCTTTTCTGAATCTGCTTTCCCACATACAGAGCCGCCGCATGGGCATAAAATCCCGCATATTCCTGCCGCTCATGGTATTTGAAGCGCATCAGGGATGCTTCGAGTTCTCCATGGTATCCGTACGGCGCAAACCCGCGGTCGAAGCTGTGCTTCGTTCTGCTGCAGTCACGACAGAATTCTTCCTCGCTATTCACCGGCTTTCCGCATTTTTTGCACCGTGCGCCCAGAATCGGATGGATTTTTTCCACACAGTTCCGGCACAGATACGGCTCCCGCGGGGACAGCAGCCCGTCGCAGATGGGACACCGCCGCGGATAAACGGCGTTTAAAAGCCAGTTTCCCAGTTTTTGTTTTTCTTTCATTCATTTTCGCTTTCCCTTATCCACTCTGCCGTAACGGCCCAGGAAAACGTATGTTTTTATTCGTTTTCTTCCTGCATTTCCCGGATTCTTCTCGCGAGCGTCGTATATCGGTTCGCCTCGATATGATTTCCGATCATTGCCTGGAATGTCACATCACTTCCCACGATCGTGACGCACTTTCTGGCTCTCGTCACGGCCGTATACAGAAGATTTCGTGTCATCAGCATGCGCGGGCCGCCGAGCAGCGGGATCACAACCGCCGGGTACTCGCTTCCCTGCGCTTTATGTATCGTTGTGGCGTAGGCGAGTTCCAGCTCGTCCGCCTGCTTAAACGTGTAGTCTGCGAACTTTCCTTCCTCAAACTCCACGGTGATAACCTCCGTGTACGGGTTGATGCTCCGGATCATACCAAGATCTCCGTTGAACACGCCCATGCCGCGCTCTGCCACAATCCCGTTGACACCGCGGACTTCCCACTCCATCTGATAATTGTTGCGGATCTGCATGACCTTGTCACCTTCGCGGAGGATATTTCCCCCGTTTTCCCGCTCTGCCTTGTCCGGCGCGGGCGGATTCAGATATTTCTGCAGAATCTGGTTCAGATTTTCCACGCCGAGTGCCCCTTTCCGCATCGGAGTCAGAATCTGGATATCCTGCGGGCGGGCATCAACGTAGCGCGGCAGTTTCTGGGACACTAATGTCACCAGCACTTTCCAGATCACGTTGACATCGTACCGCTTCAGGAAGAAGAAATCTTTGCTCTTATTATCCAGTGTGACTTCTTCTCCGTTGTGAATCTTATGGGCATTGACAACGATATCACTCTGGGATGCCTGACGGAAAATATGGGTCAGGCACACAATCGGAAAGCATTCCGACCGGATCAGATCCCGAAGGACACTGCCCGGGCCGACACTTGGAAGCTGATTCTGGTCTCCTACCAGGATCAGACGCGTTCCCGGCACAATCGCCGAGAGGAGTGCATGCATCAGATGAATATCCACCATCGACATCTCATCAATGATAATGACATCCGCCTCGAGCGGGTTGTCGGAATTCCGTTCAAAATGAACGTTTGCCGAAGATTCATCCACATTTCCGGTCAGTTCGAGGAGACGGTGGATCGTGCACGCCTCGCAGCCAGTCGCCTCCGTCATGCGCTTCGCCGCTCTTCCGGTCGGCGCTGCCAGGAAAATATCGAGGCCTTCCGCCTCAAAATAATGAATCATCGCATTGATCGTCGTCGTTTTTCCCGTTCCAGGACCTCCGGTCAGGATCATCAGACCGCTGCAGGCCGCTTCGATCACGGCTTTTTTCTGCATCTCGTCAAGTTCAATGCTGTATTTTTTCTCTATCTGGCCGATCCGCTTTTCGATCGCCGCACGGTCTTCCTCACACGTAATGTTCAGTTCGTGCAGCATACGCGCCGTGTTCAGTTCCAGAAAATAATACTGACTGGCATACACAATGCGCACCGGTTCGCCGTCCTCTGTCGGGGACGGAAGCTCACGGATCACCGCTTTTTTGTCCATCGCCATATCCTGAAGATACTTCTGCATCCGCTCCGGCTCGACACCGAGAAGCTCCTGCCCTCTCCGGAGCAATACGGCCTCCGGCAGATAAACGTGGCCCTCCGCGGTCGCCTGGTTCAGCACATAGGAAAGACCGCTCTTGATACGGAACTCACTGTCCACGGCAATGCCGATTTTTCCGGCAATCTCATCGGCGGTCCGAAAGCCGACACCGGCAATATCTTCTGCCATTTTATACGGATTTTCTTTCAAAATCCGATACAGATTATCTCCGTACTGCTGGTAAATTTTCGCACCGAGGTTCAGCGCAATGCCGTATCCCGAGAGGAAAATCATCGCATTCTGCATTTCGGCTTTTTCTGCCACCTGCTGTGCAATTTCGCGCGCTTTCCGCTCACTGATTCCTTTTACCTCTGCAAGGCGCTCCGGCTCTTCCTCGATGATGCGGAGTGTGTCGTCGCCGAACCGGCGCACGATTCTTGCCGCCAGCGCCGCACCGACGCCTTTGATCGCGCCGGAACCGAGATACCGCTCCAATGCAACAGAATCCTGTGGGACTTTCGTCTCATAGGATTCAATGCGGAACTGCTTTCCATAGGCAGCATGTTCAATATAGTCTCCGGAAGCCTCGATCAGCTCGCCCTCCCCGACCATCGGAAGCGTACCGACACACGTCAGCTCGCGTCCTTTCATGCTCAGGTTCAGAACGGTGTATCCATTCTCCTCGTTCCGGAAAATAATGTGTTCTACGTAGCCTTCTACTTTCTCTTTTTCACTCATCTTTTATCAAAACTGGCTTTCAAATTCATTCATCACTTCGCGGTACTGGCCGGTTCCTAGTGCAACGACACTCGCCGGATTTTCCGCTGTCACGGTGTTGATGCCGGTCCGCTCCTGGATCAGCTCGTCCATTCCCGCAAGGAGGCTTCCTCCTCCGGTCAGGATAATGCCGCGGTCGGAAACGTCGGATGCCAGTTCCGGCGGTGTTTTTTCCAGCACGGCACAGATCGCGTCCGCAATCTGGTTTGTTGTCTGACTGATGGCACCGCGGATTTCATCCGAAGAAACCGTAATCGTTGCCGGAAGTCCGGTGATGACGTTTCTTCCCTTGATTTCCATCGTCTTCTCTTCTGCCCGCGGATAAGCGGAACCAATGCGGATTTTCACTGCCTCTGCGGTCTGCTCTCCGATAAATACGTTGTACGTCTTCCGCACAAAGCGGATGATATCCTGATCAAACGTCTCTCCTGAAATCTTAACCGAATTGGAAACAACGGTTCCCGCAAGCGATATCACAGCGATATCCGTTGTACCTCCGCCGATGTCCACAATCATATTTCCGCATGGCTTTGTGATGTCAATTCCAGATCCGATTGCCGCTGCCACCGGCTCCGGCACGATCAGCACTTCCCGGGCTCCCGCCTGGTACGTTGCCTCCTCCACGGCTTTCCGTTCTACTTCTGTCACACCGGACGGCACGCAGATGCTGATTCTCGGTTTCCGGAACGCTCTTCTTCCCATTGCTTTCTGGATAAAGTAGCGCAGCATGCGCTCGGTAATCAGAAAGTCTGTGATCACGCCCTGCCGCATGGGCCGGACCGCCATAATATTTCCCGGTGTCCGTCCGATCATCTGACGCGCTTCTTCTCCAATTGCCCGTACTTTATCTGCATCTTTATCATACGCAACTACAGACGGCTCCTTGAGTACAATGCCTTTTCCCTTGGCATAGACCAGGATGCTGGACGTTCCCAGATCAATTCCGATATCGGTCGTTGCAGCCATAGTAATCCCCTTTCCTGTTCTCTTTATTTTTCGCTGTTTTTCAAGCATATTTTCATATCGTATAGAATAAGTTCGGGTTCAAAATCACTCGAAACACAGAAGAATCGAATGTGTTTTGAACCCGTTTCTTATTATATACAATAGCCTTTAAAATGAAAAGGATTTTTTAGAGATATTTTTCGACATATTTTCCGGTGTAGGATACCGGGCTCTTTGCCACTTCTTCCGGGGTTCCGCATGCAATCACGGTTCCGCCGCCGTCTCCGCCCTCCGGTCCGATATCAATGATATAGTCTGCCGTCTTGATCACATCCAGGTTATGTTCAATGACAACGACGGTGTTTCCGCCCTCCGACAGGCGGTGCAGAATCTCCACAAGCTTGTGGACATCGGCAAAATGAAGGCCCGTCGTCGGCTCATCGAGAATATAGATCGTTTTTCCGGTACCGCGGCGGCTCAGCTCTGACGCGAGCTTGATCCGCTGCGCTTCTCCGCCGGACAGCGTGGTGGACGGCTGGCCGAGACGGATGTAGGAAAGGCCGACATCGTACAGCGTCTGCAGTTTCCGGAAAATCGACGGTACCGGTCTGAAGAACTCCAGCGCCTCCTCGACCGTCATATTCAGCACATCATAGATGCTCTTTCCTTTGTATTTCACTTCCAGCGTCTCGCGGTTGTACCGTTTTCCATGGCAGACCTCACACGGAACGTAGACATCCGGCAGGAAATGCATCTCAATCTTTAAGATGCCGTCTCCGCCGCAGGCCTCACACCGGCCGCCCTTCACATTGAAGCTGAATCTGCCCTTCTTGTAGCCGCGCGCCTTGGCATCCTGTGTCGCTGCAAACAGGTCGCGGATCTGGTCGAACAGACCGGTATAGGTCGCCGGATTGGAACGCGGTGTTCTTCCGATCGGGGACTGGTCGATGTCGATGACTTTGTCAAGCTGCTCCATGCCGATGATGTCTTTGTGTGCCCCCGGAATCGTCCGCGCACGGTTCAGATCTCTCGCCAGACGTTTGTACAGGATCTCATTAACAAGAGAACTCTTTCCCGAACCGGAAACACCGGTCACGCACGTCATGACGCCGAGCGGGAAACTGACGTTGATATTTTTCAGATTGTGCTCTTTTGCTCCGACCACCTTCAGCCAGCCTGTCGGCTTTCTGCGCTCTGCCGGAACCGGAATTTTCAGCTCGCCGCTTAAGTATTTTCCCGTAATCGAGTTCGGATTTTTCATCAGATCTTCCGCCGTTCCGATTGCCACCAGCTGGCCGCCGTGCTCACCTGCTCCCGGTCCGATATCGACAACGCAGTCCGCGGCGCGCATCGTGTCTTCGTCATGCTCAACGACGATCAGACTGTTTCCGAGATCGCGGAGATGCTTCAGGGTTGCGAGAAGCTTATCATTGTCTCTCTGGTGCAGGCCGATGCTCGGCTCGTCGAGGATATAGGCAACACCGACAAGACCGGAACCGATCTGCGTTGCCAGACGGATTCGCTGCGCCTCACCGCCGGAGAGCGATGCCGTTCCGCGCGCCAGGGTCAGATAGTTCAGGCCGACATCGGCAAGGAAGCTCACGCGCGCACGGATTTCTTTTAAGATCTGCTTTCCGATCAATAACTGCTGTTCAGAGAGTTCCAGGTTCTGCATGAACTCCTGCAGATTATCGATCGAGAGGGATGTTACTTCAAAAATGTTTTTATCTCCGACCGTCACGCCGAGCGACGTCGGTTTCAGACGCTGGCCGCGGCACGCCTGGCACGGGGTCACGCGCATGAAGGTTTCGTATTCCTGTTTGGTAGTATCCGATCCCGTCTCGCGGTAGCGGCGCTCCACGTTTTTGATCAGTCCCTCAAACGCCACATCGTACACGCCGACGCCGCGCTGGCCGCGGTAATGGACTTTGACGGATTTTCCATTCGTTCCATAGATCAGGATATCGTGAATTTTCTTCGGATACTCACCGAACGGTGTGGAAAGCGAGAAATTGTACTCCTCTGCCAGTGCATCGAGAACGGCTCTCGTATAGCTCGATTTGTCGGTGCAGGACTGCCAGCCGAGCACAGTGATGGCTCCGTCCGCGATCGATACGGTCTTGTCCGGAATCATCAGATCCTCGTCGAATTCCATCTTGTAGCCAAGACCGGCACAGCTCGGGCAGGCGCCGAACGGGTTGTTGAAGGAAAAGCTTCTCGGTTCGATCTCCTCCATGCTGATGCCGCAGTCCGGGCAGGAAAAGCTCTGGCTGAAATTGAGCTGGTTTCCGTCCATCGTATCAACGACCAGAAGGCCGTCTGCCAGATCCAGTACGGTCTCGACGGAATCGGTCAGACGTTTCTCGATGCCTGGTTTTACGGCAAGACGATCTACGATAATCGAAATATTATGTTTCAGGTTCTTGTCCAGTGCAATCTCCTCGGACAGCTCGTACTGGCTGCCGTCGATCATAACACGCACATAGCCGCTCCGTTTTGCCTGCTCCAGCACCTTCTCGTGTCTTCCCTTGCGTCCGCGCACAACCGGTGCAAGAAGCTGGATTCTGGTTCTCTCCGGAAGCGCCATGATCTGATCGACCATCTGATCCACCGACTGGCGGCTGATGACTTTTCCGCATTTCGGGCAGTGCGGAATGCCGATTCTCGCGTACAGAAGACGGAAATAATCGTAAATCTCCGTCACGGTTCCGACGGTGGAACGCGGGTTCCGGTTCGTCGATTTCTGGTCAATCGAGATGGCCGGCGGCAGGCCCTCGATGCTGTCCACATTCGGTTTTTCCATCTGCCCCAGGAACTGGCGCGCATAGGAGGAAAGGCTCTCCATGTACCGCCGCTGGCCCTCTGCGTAGATCGTATCAAACGCAAGCGAACTCTTTCCCGAACCGCTCAGGCCCGTAAATACCACAAACTGGTTTCTGGGGATATCGACATTCAGCGCTTTCAGGTTGTTTTCCCTGGCTCCCCGTATTCTGATAAACTCTTTTTTCTCTGCCATAACTGTTCCTCTTAATTTATTGGAATCCCCGTCCGGTCCGGGACAGGAATCTTGTCTCGTTTTCTCTCATTATAGCACATCGCCGCACGTTATGCAAACATTTGTTCTATTTTCTTTTCTTCTTTTTACAGCAGAAAATCTGCCAGAATCACATTGCTGACGGAAATTCCATCCCGTGTCAGCGACAGGCGTCCGCCGTGTTCCTGCAGAAGATGCATCGCTTCATATTTCTTCAGGACATCGCCGTATACGGCATGGATTTCCTTTCCAAACTGCTCCTCAAACTCCGCCGTCGAGATCCCCTCCGTCATCCGAAGGCCGAGAAACATAAATTCTTCCATGGCATCCTGCCGGGACAGTGTCTCTTCCTCCTCACGGATTTTTTCCAGTGCTCCGCACGCCTTCACATATGCTGCTGCATCTGCCGTATTCGTCCACCGGCGGTTTTCAAATAAAGATGCCGCGGACGGCCCGAATCCCAGATAGTCCGTCCGGTTCCAGTAGCCGATGTTGTGGCGGCAGGCGCATCCCGCTTTCGCGTAATTCGAAATTTCATACTGAGAAAAGCCATATTCCGCCAGGATTTCCGCCGTTCTGGCATACATCTCGCGCTCCGTGTCCTCGTCCGGCAGATCCAGTTCCTGCTCTGCAAACGGCGTCCCCGGCTCCACAATCAGGCTGTAGGCGGAAATATGCTCCGGCGAAAGTTCCGCAATCGTCCGAAGACTCTCCTCCCATCTCTCCTCGCTCTGTCCCGGAAGACCTGACATCAGATCGACATTGATATTGGAAAATCCGGCGTTCCGCGCCAGTGCAAAACTCTCCTGAAATTCCGCAAACGTGTGGATTCTTCCCAGCCGTTTCAGCTCATCATCGTGGACCGACTGACAGCCGATGCTGATCCGGTTGAAGCCGCTCTCCCGGTAACACTTCAGCTTTTTATCATCCAGCGTTCCCGGATTGGCCTCCAGCGTAATCTCGGCATCTTCCGAAAAAACATACTTGCTCCGCAGCTTTTCCATCACGCGGGCGAGCATTTCTGCATCCACGGCTGACGGTGTTCCGCCGCCGAAAAATACGGAAATCACTTCACGTTCGGATGCCTCTTCCGCCGCAGCGATTTCCGCAAGCAGCGCCTCTTCATACGCCTTCTGCATCGCTTTCGTGCCCGGCCCTGAAACGAAATCACAGTAGGCACATTTTCGGATGCAGAACGGGATATGCACATAGAGTTCCAGTGGTTTTCTTTTTTTATTCATCCTGCTTTTCCTCCGTAGTATGAAAAGACCGGCCTCTGCGCTCCCGCAACAGCAGGCGGCGCCGACAGGCCGGTCTCATTTTTATCTCTTATATTTTTATTTTTTAGTTTTCATCCAGTTTCAGCACGCTCATAAAGGCCTTCTGCGGAATCTCCACGTTTCCTACCTGGCGCATCCGCTTCTTACCTTCTTTCTGCTTCTCCAGCAGCTTCTTCTTTCGGGAAATATCGCCGCCGTAACACTTGGCAAGAACATCTTTGCGCATTGCGCGGACGGTTTCTCTGGCGATAATCTTCGATCCGACAGCCGCCTGAATCGGGATTTCGAAGAGCTGCCGCGGAATCTCTTCTTTGAGCTTCTCGCACATCTTTCTTCCGCGCTCGTAGGCAGAACCCTCGAATACGATAAAGGACAGCGCATCCACTTCCTCTTTGTTGACGAGGATATCGAGTTTTACAAGCTCGCTTCTCTCATATCCGAGCAGCTCGTAGTCGAACGACGCATAGCCCTTGGAGCGCGATTTTAAGGCATCGAAGAAATCGTAGATAATCTCATTCAGCGGAAGATGGTAATGGAGCATCGCACGTGTCGTCTCCATGTATTCCATTCCCTGATACTGGCCTCGTCTCTGCTGGCAGAGTTCCATGATCGGTCCGATGTAGTCGGTCGTCACCATGATCTCTGCTTTTACCAGAGGCTCTTCCATATAATCAATCTCGGACGGGTCCGGCAGGTTCGACGGGTTGGTCAAATCAATCACGGTTCCGTCGGTTTTGTGTACTTTATAGATAACACTCGGTGCGGTCGTTACAAGATCCAGATTATACTCGCGCTCCAGACGCTCCTGAATGATTTCCAGATGAAGCAGTCCAAGGAAACCGCAGCGGAAACCAAAGCCCAGCGCTGCCGATGTCTCCGGCTCGTAGAAAAGGGACGCATCGTTCAGCTGCAGTTTTTCCAGCGCATCGCGCAGATCGCCGTACTGTGCACCGTCGGCCGGGTACATGCCGCAGTATACCATCGGGTTGACTTTTTTGTATCCCGGCAGTGCTTCTGCACACGGACGGTCAGCATCGGTCACGGTATCGCCCACGCGGGTGTCGCGCACATTTTTGATGCTGGCGGTGATGTAACCAACCATTCCGGCAGAGAGTTCGTCGCACGGAATCAGACGGCCGGCACCGAAGTAACCGACTTCGACAACTTCCTCGACAGCGCCTGTTGCCATCATACGGATTCTCGTTCCTTTTTTCACGCTTCCTTCCATCACGCGGCAGGAAATGATGACGCCGCGGTATGCATCGTAGACGGAGTCGAAAATCAGTGCTTTTAACGGTTCGGACGGATCCCCTTCCGGTGCCGGGATTTTCTGTACGATCTGCTCGAGCACCTCGTCCACGTTCAGACCGGTTTTGGCGGAAATCCGCGGTGCGTCCTGCGCTTCCAGTCCGATGACATCCTCGATCTCTGCGATGACACGGTCCGGCTCTGCGCTCGGAAGATCTACTTTGTTGATGACCGGGAACACATCCAGATCGTGGTCAAGGGCAAGGTAGACGTTTGCAAGGGTCTGCGCCTCGATACCCTGGGATGCATCGACAACGAGCAGCGCGCCGTCGCATGCCGCAAGGCTTCGGGAAACCTCATAGTTGAAGTCGACGTGGCCCGGGGTGTCAATCATATTTAAAATGTACTCCTCGCCGTCCGCCGCTTTGTATACGGTGCGGACTGCCTGTGCCTTGATCGTGATGCCGCGCTCGCGCTCGAGATCCATGTTGTCCAGCACCTGATCCTGCATCTCACGCTCGGTCAGCAGACCTGTTTTCTGGATAATACGGTCCGCCAGGGTGGATTTTCCATGGTCGATATGGGCAATAATACAAAAATTACGAATTTTACTCTGATCTATTCCTGACAAGTTCTTTCCTCCTGCTTTTTCACGGGTTAAATATCTATCTTTTATCTCATGTCTATTTTGTATGATACGAAATTCCACTCAAAAAAGCAAGATAAATTTATCCGTCTGACGCCCGGCTTTTTCCTGACAGAACCTTATGCAGGATATCTGCAAACGGCCCCATTGCGTTTTTCACCTCCTCCACGGTGTTTGTCTGCGCACCGACCTCGAGAAGGACGGAACGCGGGCGGAAGTGAAGGTTGTAGCGGTAGCCTTTTAAATAGATACACCGCGCGAAACCGGGGTAATACTGTTTTGCCTCATATTCCATCTGAAAAGAAAAAGCAAGGTTCTCTTCCTTGTACGGGTTGGGAAGGCTGGTCAGCTCGCCGCTCTCTTTTTTGCGGGAAAGACCGTTGAAAAACATGATCTGCGCGGTCGGCTTTCCGTTGATCTCTGTGACAAGACGTTTTGAGCCATTCACGCCGTCCCGGTGCAGGTCGATCACGATCTGGACGGACGGATGTTCTTCCAGCGCGGCCGCGATGACCGGCTCCGCGTAATTATAGGCGCGGCTCCGCTCGAGATAACCCTCCTTCATATCAAACTCCTCTGTAATATGAAGAACTTCGTATCCGTACTGCTTTTCCAGAATCTCCTGCAGATCGTCGCCGAGACCGATGACGGTGTCCGCCCTCTCGCCCGGTCGGGAATCGGCAAAGGTTTCCTGGGAATGCGTATGGTAGATCAGAATCTGCGGGCCTTCGGCGTCTTCCGGCAGCGTCAGGTCTTTTCCGAGCAACGTATTGCCGTCGATCTCGCCCGGAAGGACTGAAGTATTGGGATCGACGACGAAAAATCGGTTCAGGACCGCCTGCGGGTCGGCGAGGAGATCCGGGGAAATCGTTTCCTGTATGGTATCGGCCTCCGGATAGAGGATTTCGCTCGGCGTGCCGCCGGTCTCAACCGTTTCATCGGAAACAGACGGTGATGGTTCCGCAGAGACTGACGCCGCCGCACGCTCCCCTGTTTCCGTCTGTTCCGGCTCTGTGATTTCCATTCCATCCTTTTGAGCTTCCTCAGATCCCTGTTCCTTCAATTCTGTCTGCGCACTTTCTGCTCCCGGATTCAACTCCTGCTTCGCCGTATCCGTTTCCACTGCTTCTGTTCCGGCGGACAGCGTGTTTTCCGCCGTGCTTTCCTCCCGAAGCGCCGGAATCTGATCCCGCACTGCCGCAAGAAGATTTTCCATCCAGCCCTGCCCGTCTTCTTTTCCGTCATAAAAAAGAAGCGGCATCATCACATCCACGGACAGCTGCTCCGCCTGCGCTGCCGCCCGCTGCAGCAGAACTTTTCCCTCTGAAAAATGATTCTTCCGGAGAACCGCCGCACTGCGGAACAGCAGAATACTGCACGATAAGAAAAGACAGCCCCATCCGAACATGTGTCCGTTCTGTTTCGCATTCCACATATCATCACCATTTTCATGGTATGTTACCGTTCTCCGGAAAATGCCTGATTCATGCCTGCTGCCAGAACTCCGGCCAGGCGGCGGATCATCTCGTCGATCTCTTTTGTCGTCACGTAGAGGCTTTCAAGCGCCGGAGAAATGACTTCTCCCAGAAACTCATCCATCTCGGACTCCTCCAGCGATTCCAGCACACCGGCAACGGCATCGTGGACGATCGTTCCCGCTCCGACGACGGTCGGCACACCGATTCCGATGACCGGTACGCCGAGCGTTTCCTGATTCAGGGCATTGCGGTGGTTTCCAACGCCCGATCCGGGCCAGATTCCGGTGTCGGCGAGCTGGATCGTGCAGTTCAGCCGGTGAATGCTGCACGCGGCGAGGGCATCCACCGCCAGAATGACATCGGGGTGGGTCTGTTCCGCGGTTCCGCGCAGGATTTCCACCGCCTCCATGCCGGTCTGTGCCATCACACCGGGGGCAAGGGCACTCACTTCCAGTCCCTCTTTTCCGTAGGTTCGCACAAGATGGCGCGTGATGGTAAGCTGCTCCACCGTTTCCGGACCGAGCGCATCCGGCGTGATGCCGCGGTTTCCAAGGCCGACGACGAGGACGGACTCACATGCCTCCGGCAGCAGACGGCAAAGGCACCGCCTGAATTCCTCTGCCGCTTTCCGGCTCTCCTCCTCGTCTGCCGTCAGAAGCAAGGGGGCTTCGATCGTCACGTACGTTCCTTTCGGCTTTCCCATCATCTTTGCCCCGTGATCGGAGGTGATTTTCACGATCGTTGTCTGAATTTCCGCCGTTTTCTCCTTCTTTTCAATCTCTACTCCGGAGATCTCCACATGGTCTCTCTCAAATTTTTCCTGATTCTCCATCGCCAGGTCTGTCCGCATTTTATATTTCCCTATCATAAGCTCCTCCAAATCCTTATTCTTACCGCTGATACGGCGTAGTTTTTGCAATTTTTTCAAAAATATGTATTGACAAACCAATAGAAATATTATAGGATAATAAAGCATGTTTCAGTGGAGCGCCCGTGTCTGTTCCATTGAATAACATCCCTTAAATCACATTAATTTAAAAATATTGGAGGTGTACAGTTTGGCTAACATTAAATCCGCAAAGAAAAGAATCCTGGTAAATCAGACAAAGGCAGAGCGCAACAAAGCGATCCGTTCCGCAGTTAAGACTTCTATGAAAAAAGTAGATGCTGCTGTTGCTGCAAACGATAAAGAGGCTGCTGCTGCTGCATTAGTAAATGCGATCTCTACCATCGACAAGGCTGCTTCTAAAGGCGTTTATCACAAAAACAACGCTGCCAGAAAAGTATCCAATCTGAGCAAAGCTGTAAACTCAATCGCATAATAGAAACGAAAAATAAAGAGGAACTTGGTCATACCGTCATGTGACTGAGTTCTTTTTTTATGCTTAACAGAAAAAGAGCGCCCACGACAGATCTTTTTCCGTCAGGCAAAAGACAAGGCGTACCGGTCAGATTTTCTTTCCCGATACGCCTTGTTCTTTTTAACTCTGCAAATATTTTACGCCGCCCTGCTGTATTTCGTAATCAGCAGCTCCACGCTCAGCAGATCCGATATTTTTCCCGTCTTCACATCTTCTTCCATCTGCACGCAGTCATTGACCGCTGCTTTTAATTCCTCCGCCGCATACTGGCGCGACATGGGAATATAGTTCCGCACGACGAAGCTCTGCAGGCCCGTCCGCTTCGCGATCGTTGCCTGGTCGCAGTGCTCTGCCAGCAGTTCTTTTACCTGCAGCAGCAGATTGAACTGGCGTGCCAGCAGAAAGAGAATCCGCATCGGCGGCTCTTTTAACGCCAGCAGATCCTGATAGAGATCGAGTGCCTTTCGCTGCTTCTTCTCGGTTACCGCGCGGATCATCTCGAAAATGCGGTTCGTAATCTGTGTCGTACAGACAGCCTCGATATCCGCCCGCGTAATCACATCTCTTCCCATCGTGTAGCTGAGCAGTTTTTCCAGCTCCTGCGAGATATTTCCCATATCCGTGCCCGTCTTTTCCAGAAAATCTTCCATATCCTGGCGTGTGATCTTCTTTCCCTCTTTTTTCATCATCCCGAGCACCCACGTCATCAGCGTCTTTTCGTCCTGGCGTGCGAACTCCACGGCTCTTCCCTGCTTCTGTACGGCCTTGTACATGCGGCTCCGCTTATCGACTTCCTCCTCCACGAAGATCAGAACCAGGTAATCCGGCAGCGATCCCATGTAGTCGCTCAGCGCATCTGCCTTGTTTTTGAAAAAGCCTGTATTTTCCAGCATGATCACACGGCGGTCCGCAAAGAACGGCATCGTTTCCGCGAGGTCGATCACTGCCGGAATCTCTGTTCCTTTTCCTTCAAACCGGGAGAAATTCATCGTGTCATCCTCCGGCAGCAGCGCGTTTTTCAGTTTGTTTTTATATTGATGCTTCAGATAGGCC
>CAVBNJ010000032.1:0-15837 GCA_963596755.1 bacterium | reverse complement strand
GTATCTATATTGGGTAATTCAATTTTGAGAATATCTGAATAAAAACGAGCAAAAAATTATCATGAATACGAGCGGAAGAGAGCAGCATAAACAAAAAGAATTTTTAACCCTATTGTTTACAACTCCCTCACCCCTTTAAAAATCTCGGGGCCAGTCCCCTATTGAAACCTTATTACAATGAATATTTTAAGACAAAAACACAGATCTTTCAGGGACTTTCAAAGCGTCGATTGTTTCCTTTTTCCAAGCACAACACAGATCTGAGTCATCATGTGTTATTATGTTCAGCGTGTGAGTGATCATACGGAACAAAGGCTGGCCCCATCCGTGAGGCATCGGTATTACTGCAGGAATACCGGTGCCTCATTTCTGTATATAATTGAACAAAAATATCAAAATTGTTGTGCAAATTGCCTTAAAAACCCGTTGGAATACGTCGGATATTATGCTATAATAATCAAAAATAGATAGAATACATCTAAAATACAAGAGAAAATTCAGATCGATTTGACAACATTTTGTCCCCGATGGAAAACGGGAGAACAGGAGGCAGTTATGCGTCTTACCTTTCTTGGAGCAACACATGAAGTGACGGGCAGTTGTTATTATCTGGAGGCTGCCGGGAAGAAGTTTTTAGTGGACTGCGGTATGGAACAGGGACCGAATATTTATGAAAACAAGCCAATCCCGGTTCCGGCGTCCCAGCTTGATTTTGTATTGATTACGCACGCGCACATCGATCACACAGGAAACCTGCCGCTTTTGTATGCGCACGGATTCCGCGGCCCGATCTATATGACGCCTGCGACGGAAGCTCTTTCGGACATTATGCTCCGCGACAGCGCACACATCCAGCTCGCCGAGGCCGAGTGGCGGAACCGCAAGAACCGCCGGGCGGGAAAAGAAGATTATGTGACACCATACACGATGGAGGACGCTCTCGGCGTGATCCGCCTTTTAGAGGGTATTCCGTATCACCAGCGTGTCACACTGGCAGACGGCATTCAGATCCGTTTCCTCGATGCCGGTCATCTGCTCGGCTCCGCATCGATTGAGTTGTGGCTGACCGAGGACGGCGTGACGAAAAAGCTGATCTTCTCCGGCGATATCGGAAATCTCCATCAGCCGCTGATTAACGACCCCGAGTACCCGGAGAGTGCCGATTACGTGATCATGGAATCCACCTACGGCGACCGGAGCCACGGACCGAAACCGGATTACGTGCCGGAACTGGCAAAGATCATTCAGGAAACACTCGACCGCGGCGGCAATCTCGTTATCCCATCGTTTGCGGTCGGACGGACACAGGAGATGCTGTACTTTATCCGTGAGATTAAAGCAAAGCATCTGGTTCACGGTCACGGAGAATTCCCGGTTTACGTGGACAGCCCGCTTGCCGTGGAAGCAACAAATATTTTCCGCGATCATCAGAAAGAATGCTACGATTCCGACGCGGCGGCGCTCCTCGCGCAGGGCATTAACCCGATTCTGTTTCCGGGCCTGAAGCTCTCGATCACATCCGATGAATCAAAAGCCATCAACTTCAACGAAACCCCGAAGGTCATCATCTCCGCGAGCGGCATGTGCGATGCAGGCCGAATCAAACATCATCTGAAACACAACCTCTGGCGGCAGGAGAGTACGATTCTCTTCGTCGGCTATCAGGCAGTCGGCACGCTGGGACGGGCGCTGATCGGCGGTGCGAAGGAGGTGAAACTGTTCCAGGAGGAGGTTCACGTCAACGCGCACATTATCCAGTTCCCGGGTATGAGCGGCCATGCGGATCAGGAAGGCCTGCTCAAATGGGCAGGCAGTCTGCAGGCGAAACCGGACCGCGTTTTCGTGACGCACGGCGAGGATAAAGTGACGGAACTTTTTGCAGAAAAGCTGTGGGAAGAATTCCGCTACCCGGCGATGGCTCCGTTCTCCGGCACGGTATTTGATCTGAAAGAAAATGAATTTATCGAGAAGACTGTCGGTATTCCGATCCAGAAAGAAAATACAGCGAATGCATCTGCAGGAGGCCTTCGCACAAGAAGCAGCGGAAATGCCGTCTTCGACCGTCTCGTTGCGGCCGGACAGAGACTGCTTACCGTCATTACAAGAAACAAAGGCGGCGCCAACAAAGATCTCTCCAAATTTGCCGATCAGATCAACAGCCTCTGCGACAAATGGGACAGATAATTATAATAGAAGAAACGCAAAAATCCCCGGGCGAGCATTCCCGGGGATTTATATAATAAAAAAGAGCAAGCGTGAAAAAGAGTTATTTCTGAATTGCCTGTTCCAGTGCTTTTGCAAGCTGGTCTGGACATGATGTTCCGCGTCCGTTGCAGTCGATGCCTTTCATGCGGGAGATGGCTTCGTTTACATCCATACCCTCAACAAGTCTTGCAACACCCTGTGTGTTTCCGTTGCATCCGCCTACGAACTGCACGTTGTGTACTTTTCCGTCTTCTACCTCAAACAGAATTTTTCTGGAACAGGTACCTTTTGTTGTATATTCCATTGATAAGATCCTCCTTTGTGAATAAAAAATTGAAAACGTAACCGTGAACTTTAAGCACGATAATTCTTCGGTTCCTGCTATTATACCATAGATTCCGAAAACAGCAAAGAAAAAAGATACCACAGATTCGAATTTTATGGTATGCTGTACTGGGATAAAAGCAGAAAATCCCCAGACAAAAAAAGGTAAAACAAAGTTATTGGAGGATATCATAAACATGAAGTTAATCGGAATTATCGGTGCAATGGAAGTTGAAGTTGCAAGCTTAAAGGAAATGATGACGGACGTTACGATCCGCACGAAGGCGTCGATGGAGTTCAACCATGGCTACCTGAACGGAAAAGAGGTTGTTGTTGTGCGCAGCGGAATCGGCAAAGTAAACGCCGGCATCTGCACGCAGATTCTTGTGGATGATTACGGCGTAGACTGTGTCATCAACACTGGAATTGCAGGTTCCCTGCGGAATGAAATCAACATCGGCGATATCGTCATCTCGACGGATGCTGTTCAGCACGACATGGATGTGCGCATTTTCGGATACCCGCTCGGTGAGATTCCGCAGATGGGCGTGTTAAGCTTCCCGGCAGACGAGCACCTGGCAGAGGTGGCAGAGGAAGTCTGCAAAGAAGTCAATCCGGAAATCCAGGTATTCCGCGGCCGCGTTGTCAGCGGAGATCAGTTCATTTCCAGCAAAGAAGTGAAGAACCATCTGATCGAGGAGTTCAACGGTTCCTGCGCCGAGATGGAAGGCGCTGCAATCGCACAGGGCGCTTATCTGAACAAGATTCCGTACGTCGTACTCCGCGCCATCTCAGACAAGGCAGACGACAGCGCAACGATGGACTACCCGACGTTTGAGAGCGAGGCAGCCCGCCACTGTGTCAACCTGCTGCAGGAAATGGTAAAACGCCTGTAATCAGAAAAAGCAAGAAGAAAAAATCGACAAACGTGCAAGCGAAAAACAGCGAAAACACGCGAACCGGCACGAAAACCGTCCCCTGAAAGAACGGAAAATAAAAAGCCGCACGAAAAAGCGCAGAACCACCGTGAATTTGACGAACGTTTTTTGTTTCCAAATTTTTCCAGCGGTGCTATACTGTGGCACATCGGAGGAGGAGACGTCCTCTGTCCGATATGCCGGCGGAAGAATCCTGTGCGCGCAAATTCTGCCGCGGCATCCGCCGATGCACCGCAACGGAACGGGAGCACCGGCATTTGAGCCAAGTGAATTCAAAAATCATCAGGGGGAATAAGAATGCTGGAGTTTTGTGTGAAACAAAATGTATTCTTATACGCAATGATAGCAGCAGGAATCGCCGGTGTGTGGTGCCTGTTCTGGAATAACCGTTTCTACGTCCGGGCCATCCGCGATCTCGGAAGGCTGAAGGAACCAAAATTGAAATGGACCAGGTCGGTCCTGGAAACGTGTCAGAAAAAAGCGCATCCCTTTTCGAATGCTGGGGCGTTTATGCGCAGCCAGATTGCACAGGGCAGGTCAGCGGGACTCACTGTTCCGACGCTTCTGCGCGGAAGCCAGAATATGATCCTCACGGTTCTGGCGCTCTCGATTGTTTCCCTGTGGGCAGTCTACCGATACCGTTATGGAGAGACCGTGCTGATGCGGTATCTCGGCACGGGCATTGCGCTCGCCGGCGGTCTTGTCTTTTTCCGGCTCTGCCTGGATTTCGGCGGAAAAGAGGAAATTCTGCTGAATGGCTGGACGGATTATCTGGAAAATGACTTCGCAGTGAAAAAGAGTGCCGTACAGGAAACCGTGCAGCAGACAGAAACTGCGGCAGAGTCGAGGACATCATCGGCGAAAACAAAACCGCAGACTTCGGGTCCCGAATCCACGAAGGATCGCAGCGAATTGTTCGCAGACCCGGAAAAAGAAGCGAGGATTTCGAAAGTCAGGGAGGGCATCCGCCAGACCGCCGCAGCCGACAGCAGGTTTGCCGGAATGCTGACGCCCGAAGAGGAAAAACTGATGAGAGAGATCATCAGCGAGTACGTGTAATACCAAGGGACCAGGCTCAGGAGTATGGGCATGCTTGCATGAACATGCTTCTGAATCTGGGACCTGCCCAAACATGAGGAAGTAGCAGATTTACGCAGTAAATCTGCGGATTCCGAATGGTTGGAGGATTGCGGAGCAATCCGTAGGTATGTGATAGAAAAAACATCAGGCAGTGCCGTCCTTCAAAACAGACGGGCGGCACTGCTTTCCCGGATAAAGCAGAATCACATCTGCAAAAGGAGGAACCAACATGAGACTTGTAATTCTTGAGGCAGAGTCACTGGGAAAAGATATGGATCTGTCCGGCTTTTCCCGTTTTGGAGAAGTGACCGTATATGAAAAAACAACGGAGGAAGAATGCCCGGAGCGTGTGCGCGAAGCGGATATCGTCATCTGCAACAAAGTGCGCATGTGCAGCCGCACCCTGTCCGGCGCGGAGAACCTGAAACTGATCTGCGTCACCGCAACCGGCATCAACAACATCGATCTCGACTACGTGAAGCGCCACAACATCTCCGTGACAAATGTTGCCGGCTATTCGACCGTCAGCGTAGCACAGCACACCTTTGCGATGTACTTCTATCTGGCTGAGAAACTCCGCTATTACGATGATTACGTCAAAAACGGCGATTACGCGGAAAGCAGCCTCTTCACCTGTATGGACAAACCGTTCAACGAGCTGGAGGGCAAGACGTGGGGCATCATCGGTCTTGGTGCGATCGGCAGAAAAGTTGCTTCGATTGCGAAAGCATTCGGCTGCCGCGTGATCTATTATTCCACCTCCGGTGCACACGACGATCCCGACTACGAGCGGGTCGATCTCTACCATCTGCTGAAAGATTCTGATGTGGTTTCCATCCACGCGCCGTTAAACGAGGCGACCGAGAATCTGATGAATATCGAAACCTTTGCCAACATGAAACGGACCGCGGTCCTGATCAATGTCGGCCGCGGCTCGATTGTGAATGAGCGCGATCTCTGCTGTGCCCTGCGCGAGGGCCTGATCGCCGGAGCTGCGCTTGATGTGCTCTCCTGCGAGCCGATCCGCAGCGACAGTCCGCTGCTGAAAATGAAGGATGATGACCGTCTGTACATCACCCCGCACATCGCATGGGCATCGAAGGAAGCCCGCACGCGCCTGATCGGTTTGGTGCAGAAAAACATCACCTCGTACCTGGAGGGCGGCACAGAAAACCGCGTAGTATAAAAAGAGAATCATACATAAAAAGAGCCGGACATCCGACGGAACCGCAGACTGCCAGAACAGATCCTGCAATGATTCCGCCGGACGCCCGGCTTTTTGCATGAAACGACAGAAAAAGAAAAACGATTATTCCTCCGTAATCTGAATCTCCAGATAATCAAATTCCAGCGATTCAATAAAATTATCCTGTGTGAACCGCGTCTTCGATCTCCGTTTAAACTCCGAAATATTCGTATCAAGCCAGATCGGTTTCGCGAGATTCCACGCATCGCAGATTTCATCGAGCGCCCGAAAGACCTTGTGCGTTCTCGTATCATCATCGTCGATACAAACGGTGAGATCCTGAAGAATATGATTGTTTTCCACTAATTTGCCCCATATCTGAAACATAAATAAACCTCCTGAAAAGTACAAAATAGACAGCGAATTCCTGAGCAAATGCTAATCGCTGGTAACGGTATGCAGTTCTTTAAAATCTTTCGGTGAAATCCCGTACTCCTTTTTAAATGCGCGGTAAAAACTCGAGTAATCATGGAATCCGAACAGCAGATACACCTTTGTGACGGGCACATCCCCGAGCAGGGCCTCGCGGCACCGGGCCAGACGCTTTTTGGAAATATACTGGTGAATCGACATGCCGATCTCGTCCTTGAACAGGTGCGCAATGTGATACTTGCTCACGAAGAGCTCCGCAGCCAGCTTCTCGAGCGAGAGATCTTCCGAGAGGTGCTCATCAATATAGAAGCAGAGCTGTTCGTAGAGCGAGAGCTGTGCTTTCTGGGAGAGCGGGTGATGCTGCTCGTACACCGTGCGGTTGATCTGCATCAGCAGGTCGCTGACGTAGAGCGAGATCTGTGCTTCTTTTCCGAAATGATCCGAGCGCATTTCCTCGATCAGGCGGATCGTGCGGTACTGGATCGTGTTGAATTCGACGGAATCGAGCGGGAACAGATACTTCTGATTGGATGCGGCATATTCCATCAGATAAACATAGTCCGCGGACCGCGCGCGAAGCTCATCGGCAAATGCGGCACTGACCCAGAAAACGAAGCGCCGGTACGGCACGGACTGATCGTGCATGACCAGGTGATGCGGCACGCCGGGCGGGATCAGAAGAAGATCGCCGGGCTTCGGCGTGTAGAGTTCTCCGTCGATTTCCAGCGAGATGTCACCCTCGAGAAAGAGATAGAACTCGTAATGCGTGTGCGTATGCTCCTTTACGCCGGGCACATCGATGGTGCTGTAATAGTATAATTCAAACGTATCCGAAATCATGTACTGCCGTGTGGCAAATTTCGTCTGCAGTTTTTCTTTCATCGTGATCCATATCCTTATAGAAAAATGATATTTGAATTCATAACAACAATTCCAAGAATACCACAAAACAGCAAGTTTTACAATGTATTCCACAACTGGCACAATAGAAAAAAAGTACTTGCCCGGTTATGATACAAGGGAATAAAATAAGGACAGAGTTAAGAACAGATCTTAATATAAAATTTGAAAACAGTTGAAAAACGGAGGAGCAGATACCATGAATCAGATTCTCGAACAGCTTGGAACCTACGGCATTGTGCCGGTTGTCGTTTTACAGGATGCGGCAAAAGCAGAGCCGCTTGCAGAGGCGCTCTGTAAAGGCGGGCTTGCCTGCGCCGAGGTGACATTCCGAACCGACGCGGCGGAAGAATCCATCCGCATCATGAGTGAAAAATTCCCGGAGATGTTGGTGGGAGCCGGAACCGTGCTCACAACCGAACAGGCGGACCGCGCCGTAAAAGCCGGAGCGAAATTTATCGTAAGCCCGGGCCTCAACCCGGAAGTTGTGAAATGGTGCCAGGCACACGAAGTTCCGATGATCCCGGGTATCGTAACTCCGACCGAGATGGAGCAGGCGATCGGACTTGGCCTTACAATGGTGAAATTCTTCCCGGCAGAACCGGCGGGCGGTTTAAAATACATCCGTGCAATCGCAGCACCGTACACCATGATGAAATTCATGCCGACCGGCGGCATCAACCCGCAGAATGTCCGCGAGTACCTGGCATACGACCGCATCGTAGCGTGCGGCGGAAGCTGGATGGTAAAAAATACAATGATTGAAAATAACGAATTCGACCGCATCGAAGAACTGGTAAAAGAGGCAGTTGAAATCGTAAAAGAGAGCCGCGCGTAAATTCCAAATATAGAAATCAAAAAAATACGCAAATCAAAAATGCACAGAGCAGATGCCCTGTGCATTTTTTGAATCGAACTTTTTACCGTGCATGATAATCCAGATCCGCCAGTTCTCCCCCTTCAAACGTCAGCACAAAATACGACGGCGTCGGAATCGGCCCCTCATGAACCGTTTTCCCGTTCCACACAACCTTCCGAGCTTTCGTATCCACATCCGTCACCGTCACCTCGCAGGAAGGCAGCTCCATCAGATACGCACAGATCGCCGCCGCATGCGAAACAACGACAGCCGACTGTCCGTCCCGCATTCCTGAAAGAATGTCTGCCATCGCAAGCTTCATCCTCCGTCCGACCTCCAGAAACGATTCCCCGCCGGCCATTTTCAGTGCACGGTCACGGTACTGCAGTTCCCAGATCTCTTTCGAAAACGCCTCCGGCCGCCCGATCACGCGCTCGCGCAGCCGCTCATCCGTATGCACCTCTGCGCCGAACGCCTCCGCTGTCTGCACAGCACGGAGATATGGAGAAGCATACAAGACTGCAATCCGCTCAAACCGCGGCACCATACCGGCGATTTTCTTCCGGCCTTCATAAGAGAGCGGAATCTGCGAATTGGGAATCGTACGGTCAGCGGCAGGTTCCGAGTGGCGGAACAGATAAATCGTCTTACTCATATGCGGTAGAAATCCTTTCTGAAAATAAAATGTAAAAATAAAAATATAAAAAGAAACAAGATCCTATAAAGCGGCCGTCTCTTTTTCCAGCAGCTGCACACGGTACTGCGCCGGTGTCATCTGGTATTCTTTCTTGAAAATGCGGATGAAACTCTCCGGATTTTCATATCCAAGCTCATCGCTGATCTGTCCGACCGTCATGCTCGAGCAGGTCAGCAGCTCCTCCGCGCGCTGGAACCGTGTATGGCGCAGCAGTTCGGAAAACGTACAGCCGAGGTTTTTCTTTAAATACCGGGAGCAGTACGGCACAGTATAATGCAGCTTTGCCGCAAGCTCCGAGAGGGTAATCGTATCATAATTGTTCCGGAAGAGCGACAGAATTTCGTCGGTGCTGTCATTTTCATGAAGCGAATGCATCAGCAGTTCCTCTGAGCGCACCAGTGTGATCAGAAGCGACGAAAACATGGTCGAGAGCATCGTATCAGAAAAAGCATCACAGCGTCGGAGTTCATGATACAGGCCGAGAACCTGAAGCTGAAGCATCTCTTTTGCACCGTTGCGGAAGACAAAATACCGTTTGGCAGCAGCATCGCCGGAAGAAGCGGTGAAAAAATGCTGCAGCGCATCCGGCAGATGAAGCGATGCAAGGAACGAATCGGTCAGCATTGAGTGGTGGACAAAAATACTGAGCGCCACTGCGTCGTCGACCGGATGCACATGGTGCTTCTGCAATGGCGGCAGAAAACAGAGATCACCGCTCTGCAGAGTTTCTTTCTTGTGTGCAAATGTGCAGACGCATTCGCCTTCCATCACATAAATCAGCTCAAAAAAAGCATGAGAGTACGCCGGTGTCGGAGCATATCTTGGATGACGTACGGCGAGCAGAGCACGGTTGTGATGAAACGAACAGCCGTGTTCCTCCTCTGCGCGGTGCAGCAGATCATTCCAGGTAAGCGACGAATTTCCCTCTGCCAGAGCAGATACCGCCGGGTTTTCTTTATAAAAACTTTCCTTTTCTGTTAATACGTCAAAAAGACGAAAAAAGTCAATATTTTTTGTGATGTTCTGCATGACTGGTTCCTCCCCATACGCTGTAACACTGCAGAAATGTCGTCTGCAGTATTGTTTTCAGTCAGTCTGATGTCAAAATTTACTTTGATTTTAGCACGAAAACGTTTGATAAACTACCAAATGATTGCTAAAATAACCAAAAAGTAAAAAAAAATGCATATAAATTAGTAAAAATGCCCTTCCTGGGATCATATGAGGACAAAAAAGATAAAAAAAGTCAATAAAAGTGGACAAAAAACACAATATTAAATAAGCTTTTCATCTGGTATAGTGTAAACATCACAAAGAAGTGCGGGAAAAACGTACGAAAAACGTGCAAAACAACGGAAAGGATGGGGAGCATGGCGAAGGAAAAGGCGAAAAAGAAAAAAGGGCAGAAAATCACCCCGACAATATTGTGGAAACAGCGTTGGCTGCTGTTGATGTCAGTACCATTTGTAATCTGGCTGATCATCTTTAAGTATATTCCACTTTGGGGATGGACGATGGCGTTTCAGGAGGTAAAACCTGCGACGTTCGCAACTCCGATCTGGCAGAGAACCTGGGTTGGATTTAAAAACTTTACAGATGCATTTAAAGACCGTCTGTTCGCACAGACATTAATCAACACATTGGGAGTCAGCTTCCTGGATATCGCGGTTGGAACGATCGCTGCAATCGTGTTTGCGGTTCTTCTGAACGAGATGTTCTTCACGAAGTTTAAAAAAGTAACGCAGACCATTTCCTATCTGCCGCACTTTGTATCCTGGGTTATCATCGCAAGTATTGCAAAGAACATTTTCAACGACGGTGGTGTTGTTGACAGTATCTTCGGCAAGAACCTGCACCTGATGAGCTCCAACACACCGCTCATCTGGGTAACCATCATCCTGATCAACTGCTGGAAAGAGGTTGGCTGGAACGCAATCATTTATCTGTCCGCAATGGCAGGTATTGACCCTGGTCTTTATGAGGCCGCTGATATGGACGGTGCAAGCCGTCTGCAGAAGATCTGGCATATCACCCTGCCGGGTATCCGCCCGACCATCATCGTACTGCTGATCATGAGCATCGGCGGTGCCCTGAACGTAGGTATGGAGCGTCAGATGCTTCTTAGTAACCCGCTGGTTGAGGATCACACGATGGTACTTTCCTGGTTCTCTTATAAGAGAGGTATCGGAAACAGCAACTACGGTCTTGGTACCGCAATCGGTGTATTCCAGTCTGCAGTCAGCGTTACTCTGCTGCTGATCGCCAATAAGATCGCCGGTCTGGTAGGCGAAGATCAACTTCTGTAGGAGGACGCGAACATGACGAAAAAAGCAAAAAAATTTGACTATGTACTGGCGGTAATCTTCGTATTCCTCGTCATCATCACTCTGTATCCGTTCCTGAACGTACTGGCAATTTCGTTCAACGATTCGACGGATACCATCAAAAATGTAAACTTCATCATCCCGAGAAAGTTTACCTTAACCAACTACAAATACGTATTTAAAGACGGCGGCATTGTCACCCCGGCAATCATCTCCGTTCTTCGAACCGTGATCGGAACCATCGTAGGTATCGTTTGTACTTCCATGGTTGCCTACACCTTAAGCAGAAGAGATTTCGTACTCCGCAAACCATTCCAGCTGCTGTTCGTTATCACGATGTATGTCAGCGGCGGTATGATTCCGGAATACCTTCTGATCATCCGTACCTTAAAACTCGGCAACAACTTCCTGGTATATATTCTTCCGGGACTGATGTGGGTTTACAACATGATTCTGGTCCGCTCCTACATCGACGGACTGCCGATGGCTCTGCAGGAGGCAGCAAAGCTCGACGGAGCAAACGATTTCCAGATCTGGTATAAAGTCGTTATGCCGCTTTGTAAACCGGTTATCGCAACCGTAGGTCTGTACTACGCAGTAGGACAGTGGAACTCCTTCATGGATACCTACCTGTATGCGAAAAAACTTCCGACTCTGCAGTACAAACTGTACGAGATCATGAACCAGGCGACCATGAAAATGGACGTTCACGCAGGAACCAATGTACAGACAGCCGTAACTCCGATGTCCGTACGTATGGCCGTAACAATTGTAGCAACTGTGCCGATCGTTGTTGTATATCCGTTCCTTCAGAAATACTTCATCGGCGGTATGACACTCGGTTCAGTCAAAGACTGATCTTTCAAAGTATGATGTTTACTCCTGCCGGGCAAACAAAGATGAGCAGGATAACATAAACCATTTTAAGGAGGGTTTCTATGAAAAGAAAAGTAGTATCCATCATGTTAGCATCCGCAATGGTTGCAGGAATGCTTGCCGGCTGTGGTTCTGACAGCGGCAGCACAGGAGGATCCACCGACACAGGTTCTTCCACAGCAGACGCAGCATCTACAGGTGACGACGCATCTGCAGATGACGCAGACAGCGCAGACGACACATCACCGATTACCTTCGAGTATTTCAATGCCGACGGTAAAAACGGAAACTGGGACAACCCGGTAGCAAAAGCAATCACAGAGGCAACAGGCGTTACACTGGATGTATCCTATCCGGTAGCATCCCAGGGTGATGCAAAAGAGGACGTTGCTCTTATGATCGCAAACGACGAGTATCCGGATCTGATCTACTCCAAAGGCGAGGCTACTGACCTTTACGAGGCAGGCGCGCTGATCGATATGACAGACCTGATCGAGAAATACGGCCCGAACATCAAAAAGATGTACGGCGATGAGATGGAAAAACTGAAATGGAGCCAGGATGATGAAGGTATCTATCAGCTTTCCTACTCTGGTGTAAACCAGAAAACACTGACGACAGGCGGTACCTGCCAGATTCAGTGGGCAGCAATCAAAGAGAACGATTACAAATACCCGACCACACTGGCTGAGTATGAAGAGATGATTAAGAGCTATCTGGCAGCTCATCCGCAGACCGAAGATGGCCTGGATATGATCGGTATCACCATGAGTGCTTCTGACTGGCACTGGATGATCACCCTCGGCAACCCGGCAGGCTTCATCGCAGATGCTTCCCCGGACAACGGACAGTGGATCATTGATGATGAGTACAACGTACACTACAAACACGTAACAGACGAAGAGAAAGAATACTTCCAGTGGCTGTGCCGCATGTACAATGAAGGCATTCTGGATCCGAACTTCGCAACCCAGACCGATGATGACTACATTGCAAAAGTTGCCAGCGGCCGTGTTGTTGCAATCACAGATTCTGAGTGGCACTACAATCAGTGTGAAGCTACTCTGATGGCAGACGGTAAAGTTGATCAGACTTACATGGGACTGCCTGTAACTTTAAGAGCAGACCAGACCTGTAAAGCCCTTCAGTATCAGGGAACTGCAGTAGGCTGGGGTATCGCAATCACCAAGAGCTGCGAAGATCCGGTTCGTGCTATCAAATTCCTTGACTACCTGTGCTCCGATGAAGGACAGATCCTGTATCACTGGGGTATCGAAGGCGAGAACTACTTCCTCGATGATGACGGACAGCCGTACCGTACCGACGAAGAGATCGCTGCATCTCAGTCTGATCCTGACTACAGCAAAAACACTGGTATCGATAACTACACTGGATTCCCGATCTACGGAACAGGTTCCTACACAGAAGACGGATTCCCGTACACCCCAACCACCAAAGAGTCTGTAATCGCTAACTACAACGAAGCTGAAAAAGCTGGATGCGAAGCTCTTGGTATTGAGATGCTGACCGACGTATTCCCGCAGTCTGATGAGTTCGATCTTCTTCCGTACTCTGCACTCTGGGCATATCAGCAGCCGCAGGAACTGTCTGAGAAACAGACCATCCTTGATGAGATCGCTTGGCCGGGACTGGTTAAATGCGTAACTGGTACAGAAGCTGAGTTCGATGCAAACTGGGAGAGCATGGTATCCGAGCTCGAGGCCAACGGACTGTCTGATGCAGAGGAAGCTATGACTGAGTTCCTTGCTACCAAACTTGTTGATGTTGACTGATGAATCAGTAAATGAAAAATCATATAGTTGCTGTTGAAAGTAAGGCAGCGTAAAAACATGGTCTGATGTTGAAAAATGTCAGGCCATGTTTCGCTAAGCGGATCAATAATTGGTCCAGTGGACCAATTATTGATGGGATAAGGAAAAATTTTGAAACAGAGAAATTTTCACAGGAGGATTTGATTCATGCAGGAAAAGAAAGACTTCAAAGTAAACAAAAATACTCCGTTCTGGGATGCGTCCTTGACGGATGCGGAGCGTATCGACTGGCTGTTAAAAGCCATGACCGTAGAAGAAAAACTCGGCTATCTGGCAAGCTCCTCTCCGGATCTGCCGCGCCTTGGCATCCCGGGCGTGTCGGTGGGCGGCGAGGCTGCACACGGCGTCGAGGGCAGAAATGATCAGAACGGTCTCGGCAAGCCGGATGTGACAACATCCTTCCCGCAGCCGATCGGTATGAGTGCATCCTGGGATCCGGAACTCATTAAACAGGCGGGTGAAGTAACTGGAACCGAGGCGCGCGTCGTATGGCACCGCCACCAGGGCCATGGCCTCAGCCGCTGGGCTCCGACCGTTGATCTGGAGCGCGACCCGAGATGGGGAAGAAACGAAGAGGGCTACGGCGAGGACCCTGTGCTGACCGGAAAAATGGCCGGCGCTTACATCCAGGGCATGCAGGGCGACGATCCGAAGTATCTGCGCTGCGCATCGACACTGAAGCACTTCTATGGAAACAACACCGAGGTCGGCCGCGGATGGAAAAACTCTTCGATCGACCCGCGAAACAAATATGAGCTGTATCTGGAGCCGTTCCGCAGATGTATCGAGGAGGGCGGCGCAGAGGGCATCATGACGGCGTACAACAAGATCAACGGAACGATCGGTATTTTAAATCCGGAAGTCACGGACATCCTGAAAAAACAGTACGGCCTGCGTCATGTTGTCAGCGACGGCGGTGCGATGGCGCTTGTTGTGACACTGCATCACTACTTCGGACAGCACGCCGAGACGATTGCGACAGCCCTGAAAGCCGGTGTGGATGCGATGTCCGACGATCCGCGCATGGTAGAGCAGGCGGCACGCGAGGCATACGAACTCGGCATTCTGACCGAAGAAGATATGGACCGCTCGATCCGCTGCATGATGGAGACAAAACTCCGTCTCGGCGTTTACGACCGGGAAAACCTGAACCCGTACGACCGCGTGACGGAGGACGATATCGATTCCCCGAAAGCGCGTGAAATCTGCAAAAACTTAAGCCGGGAGTCCATCGTTCTTCTGAAAAATGAGAACGGCGCACTGCCGCTCGATGATTCCCTGAAAGCAGAGGATATCGCCATTGTCGGACCGCTCGGTGATGCCTGGTATCAGGACTGGTACGGCGGAACCGCTCCGTACCGCACGACATTCCTGCAGGGCATGGAAGAACTGAAAAAAGAGAAAATCACATTTGCAGACGGTCTCGACCGCGTTGTTTTCCGCTGTGACGGAAAAGGTCTTGTCGTAGCGGAGGACGGAACACTCCAGACGGCAGACGAGCCGGATGTGTTTATCAAAGAATACTGGGGCGAGGGAAGCTATACCTTCAAGAGCGTCCGCACCGGAAAATATCTCGGCGCAAGACTTTCCCCGTCCGCGGGCGAAAATCCGAAGATGGGCCAGATCGCCGCAGACCAGGAGGAGGCCTTCGACTGGTTCGTGATGGAGATCTTCCACATGGAGCCGCAGGAGGACGGCAGCATCGTGCTGACCAACCGTTTCCACTATCCGGTTTACAAAGATGCGGAGGGCTTCTTCTCGTTTAACAAAACCGAGGGAACACCGGTTACGATGGAACTTGTCGAAAACGGTATCGAGAAAGCCGTTGAAGCCGTAAAAGGCAAAAAGAAAGTTCTGCTCGCACTCGGCTGCAACTCCGTGATCAACGCGAAAGAGGAGATCGACCGCAATACGATGGATCTGCCGGAAGACCAGGAGGCACTGCTCGACCAGATCGCAGAGGCAAACCCGAATACAGTTCTGGTGCTGTTTACGAACTATCCGTACACGATTCAGAATGCGATGAAAAAACTGCCGGCGATCATCATGTCTGCGACAGGAAGCCAGGATATGGGAAGCGCAATGGCAGAGGCAGTGCTCGGCAAATACGCACCGGCCGGCCGCCTGAACAATACGATGGATCTGCCGGAAGACCAGGAGGCACTGCTCGACCAGATCGCAGAG
>CAVBNJ010000031.1:0-15854 GCA_963596755.1 bacterium | reverse complement strand
GTACAACGAAATCATCTATATCGAGGGAATGGAAAATAAGATCTGGATTCATTGTACCAATGGAAAAGTTTACCGTTGGAGAGGAAAAATGAAAAAGGTGAGTGAAGAACTGCAGGACAAAGGATTTTTTTATATTCATCAGAGTTATATTATCAACATGCATAAAATACAGAATTATGACTGGCAGTGCGTGATGATGGAGGACGGGGCACAGATCCCGATCAGCCGTTACCGCCTGAATCATTTTAAGAAAGAATACCTGAAACTGTGGAGCAGAGTCCTATGAGCATCCGTATTCTGGTGTATATCGCCTGTGCGTTTGCAACGTTCGGACTGCTTTTTTATGAGCGATGCCGAGCGGCTGACGGATGTTCTGAAAAGCATGAACCGATGGGCCAAAGTGTTTTCGGCTGCTTACACGCTTGCGGTCACGGAACTTGTGACACGGACACCGGTGGATCTGATCGGGATTCTTTTTCTGGAATATTTTGTGATCCTGTGGTGGTACTGGAAAAAGCAGAAATGGAGCTATCCGGGTGCAATGCGGGGAATCGCGTGCATTTTGGGCATGCTTCTTACGGAGCTTGCGATTATCGTTCTGTGCTACTGCAACGGAATGCAGAAACAGAACCGTGTGATCTGGGGCGTAAAGAACGAGGTTCAGATTGCGTGTTATCTCGGTATGGCCATGATGGAATACTGTATGATTGTGTTCCGGGAAATCCTGCGGCTCCGCTATGGTTTTCGAAAAATGCTGATGGTAACGGTCGGGGTAAAAGCAGTACAGGACATTATATGGCTCTGCATCTGCATTGGCTTTTCTGTTTTTAAGAAAAATGTGACGGTGGTGTCCGCACTGTTTCTTCTTGCCATTCTGATCAATTATACCGTCTTTCTGATTCTGACTTTGCGCGTCGCGGAAAAATCGGAACAGAAGGAACGGGCGGAGATCCGCTCCAATGCCTATGAATATTATCTGAATATGGAAGAAGAGCATCTGATGATCCGCAGAATGTATCATGATATGAAAAACCAGTTAATGATTATGGAGCATGAGCGGGCGGAAGCACAGGACGCGGATCCGAAGATCGATTTTGGCATGGCCGGGAGAATTGAGCAGATTGACCGGTTTTATCATACGGGAAAAGCGTCGCTGGATATGCTACTGTTTGACGGAAAAATCAGGGCGCGCGAACGAAACATTGAATTTGAAGCCGTGGTGTCGAAGGGCTGCCTGAACTTTATGGCAGATGAGGATGTCAATATTATCTTCAGCAATGCGATTGTGAATGCTATTGAGGCGTGTGAAAAAATCACGGACGGGGAGAGAAGGATCACCATCAAAGCCGGAAAGAATCTGAATGATACGCTGATTTATGTGAAAAACACGGTGAATCCGGGGAGCGAAAAAGGAGCGCTCCGGAGCAGGAAAAAGAACAGGATCCATGGGATTGGAATGGCCAGCATACAGGAGAGTGTGGAAAAGTACGGCGGATATATTTCCATCACAGAAGAAGATGCGACGTTTCAGCTGGCAATTCTGTTTGGGAAGGAGTAAAACGTGAAAAGAAGGATTGGAAAGGATCTTCTGTTCGCTGCAGTTCTCTGGCTGATCTGGATCAGCAGGATGACCGTTGTGGCAGAAACCGTGGAGACGGACTACGAACGGGATTACCTGACCCGTCTCTATACCTCAGAAGACGGGCTGGCCGGAACGGCGGCAAACAGTATCTATTCCACCGACGACGGTTTTCTGTGGATCGGCGGCTATACCGGTCTGGTCCGCTACGATGGATCGGAATTCCAGTCGATGATGATGGAGAATCAGCAGTCGGTTCCCATCAACGATATGGCACAGGACGCGGACGGAACGCTCTGGCTTGGAACGAATGGAGACGGTGTTTACACGTTTGACGGAACAGAATACCGGAAGGTGGAACTGCCGGGCAATACCGATGAGACGGGGATTATCAATAAGATTTACCGCGCATCGGATGATACCATCTGGATCGGGACGAAAGCGGGTGTTTTTTCCGCTGAAAAAGGAAAAACGGGGAAGATGACCGAGAAATGCGAGGCGCTTTCCGGGCTTGTCATTCACGATATCGGGGAAACTGCCGGCGGAGCTGTTGTTGTAATCGAGAAAACCGGGCGTGTCTTTGTGATCCGGGAAAATACGGCAGAAGAACTTTCCCTGCCGCACACGGAGAAGGGCGGAATCCCGCGGTGCTGCAGCCGGGGAGAGGACGAGGGCTTTTATATCGGAACGACGGGAAGCGAGATCTGGAAGGTATCTGAGGACGGAGAGGCGGAGAGCATCATCGACGGAAACGGGCTCGAATCGTTTAACTGCATCCGCGCGTTTCAGAAAGGCGAATACTGGCTGTGCAGCGACACCGGAATCGGGGTGATGCGCCGGGATACGGCAACAAAAATGAACTTTCCGCTGGATGACTCCGTGGAGGAAGTGACGCAGGACTATCAGGGGAATTTCTGGTTCGCCTCGTCGAGGCAGGGTGTGCTTCAGCTCTACGACAGCTCCTTTTCCGATCTGGGAGCTTACTGGGGAATGAAGGAAACGGTGAATTCGATTCAGGTTTATCAGGGAAAAACGTATGTAGGATGCGACAGCGGCCTTCGCTGCTATGAGGGAAAAGAGCCGCGGGAAGATGCACTGACGGAAGCCTGTAAAGGGGAGCGCATTCGTCAGCTCTACCAGGATCTTGAGGGGAATCTCTGGGTGTCGACGTATCAGGACGGTGTGAAGGTCATGGACGGATCGGGAAAAATCGTGTGCTTCACGGCGGAAAACAGCGGCCTTACGACGAATCAGATCCGCTGTGTCTGGCAGAAAAAAGACAGGAATATTCTGATCGGTACAGAAGAAGGACTGTTTCTGATGGATCGGAAAGAGGGGATCCAGAAACTGGTCGAAGAGGATGATGTGCTGAATTCCAAACGGATTATGGATGTGAAAGAAGACGACGAAGGAATGATTTATGCGGCGACGGACGGGTACGGCGTGTTTGAAATCCGGGACCGCACGGCTGCGGCGCGGTATCAGCAGCAGGAGGGAATGGCATCCGGCGTGATTTTGAAGGTAGTGCCGTCCGAACAGAAAAAAGGGATCTGGGCGGTGACGGGAAAAGGAATCTGCTTTCTGGACCGGGAAGGAAAGGTACAGCAGGTGACGGGAATCCCTGCGGCCAACTGCCTCGATCTGATTCTGACGGACGACGGGGATGCCGTGATTCTCGCCGGAAACGGATACTTTCGTCTGAAAGAGGCGGATCTTCTGAAAACAACAGAGATTTCCTGCACCTGGTTCCGGCAGCAGGACGGCCTTCCGATTGATTTTACCGCCAATGCCCGCAACTGTCTTGACGGCGATCTTCTGTATATGAGCGGAACAACGGGAGCGGCCGCGATCCATCTGGAAAAAGAAGAGACGGAACATCCCATCCGCCTGTATCTGAACCGTGTGACGGCGGACGGAACGGAACTTTCGACGGGAAAAAACGGGGAAATCCATCTGGCTTCGGACACGCATCGTGTCAATCTGGACGTGCGGGCGATTAACTTTGTGCATCAGAAGATCGAGAGCCGCTATTATCTGGATGGGGCAGACCGTTCGGAAACGACGGTGGAGGATGACGATACGGAGATCAGTTACACGAATCTGAAAGGCGGCAGCTATACATATCATTATAAAATCTTTCAGAAAGAGTCACAGAAATGTCTTGCGGAAATTACGATTTCAGTTACAAAAGACTATAAGCTGATGGAGCAGCCGCAGGTGAAACTTTTGCTTGGCGCGATTCTGGCGGCCGTTCTGGTACTGCTGTATTTTCTGATTATCTGGATCCGGGAAAAAAGAATTAAGAGGATGTATCATAAAAAGTTTGAGCAGGAAAAAGAAGAGGAAATTGCAAGGCTGGCCTACCGGGATCTGGTGACGGGAGTCTATAACCGGAACTGCTTCGAAGAAGAGAGAACCCGGATCGATATGAAAGAAGTCTATGCCGTTTTTTCGGTCAGTGTAAACCATTATGAATATCTGAAAAACAAGTATGGACTGCTCAAAGTGGAGGAGGTTCTGCGGAAAGCAGCCCAGCTTCTGCAGGAAATCAACCGGGATGATGGAAAGATTTACCGCGTTTCAGAGAATATTTTCTATTTCTGGGTGACAGAACCGGTTCAGCTGGAAACCTACATTTACGATCTGAAAGCACGATTCCGGAAACTCGGGGGAGACGATGAAGTTCCGCTTTCTCTTTCGGTGGGAGCGATTTACAACAACAAAGTGGAGAAAGAAAAACTGGAGGAACTGCTGGAACGCTGCAGGAAGATGCGGATGCTCGACGAAAAGCATGCGGAGGCGGAATTTGTAAAAGGAAAGGTAAAACTGCTGTAAAACGATAATGAAAATGGTGCGTTCTACTGCCAGATACCGCACGAGAGTTACTATTTACCTAATTTGTGTGCAATGAAATGGAATTTGTGCTACATTAAATCTTGAAAAGACCACAGGAATGGTTTTTTCAAGATTTTTTTTACGCGAGCAACGAGCCAAAGTCCGTGCTTGCACGAGACCTTGGCGACTGCCGCGATAACGAGAAGAAACACGCGAGCGTGTTTCTTTTCGTTGGCCTTGCTACGAAACGAGTTTCGTTATATGTGCAAAGCAAAAATAGAAAAAAGAGAACAGGAGGGCGGCAGAAGATGCAGAAAAGAGAATTGCGCAGAATGCGGCGGGAAGAACTGGTCGAGATTATATATGAATTAAAAAAAGAACTGGAAACAACCGAACAGGAGAAAAAACAGCTGGAGGAACAGCTGGAAACGCGGAAGATTCAGATTTCGGAAGCAGGTTCCATTGCAGAAGCAGCACTCCAGCTGAACGGAATCTTTGCGGCGGCCCAGGCAGCGGCGGACGATTATTTGAATAATTTAAAGCGCATGCACTGAAAAAAGGAAAAACAGAGGCGTTACAACATGAGACGGAAGAGAAGAAAAAAAGTGGAGATCCCATCGTGGGAAGAGATTGGAAAAGAACAGAAGCGCCTGGCGTACCGGAGACGGTATTTCCAGGTACTTGGCAGTACGATTTCCACACTTCTTGTGGCAGCTGCAGCCGCGGTGCTGCTGGCAACCCTTTTTCTTCCGGTTCTGCAGATCTCCGGCAGCAGCATGGAACCGACCCTGGAGGAAGGCGATATTCTGGTGCTGGTCAATCAGAAACAGTATCAGACAGGCGATCTGTGCAGCTTTGGCTGGCAGAACAAGATTCTGGTGAAACGAATCATCGGAGGCCCGGGCGATGTGATTTCCATCGATGAAAACGGTGCGGTGAGTGTAAACGGAAAAGAAATCGACGAACCGTATGTCGATGAGCTCGCCCTTGGAACATGTGACATTACCTTTCCGTATCAGGTGCCGGAAAACAGATATTTCGTGATGGGAGATCACCGTGCCGCGTCCATTGACAGCAGAAGCAGCACCATCGGGTGCATTGAGAAAGATCAGATGATCGGAAAAGCAGTTCTCCGCGTCTGGCCCTTCCAGCGATTTTCTTTCCTGAAATGAGGGGTGAAATATGAAGGATAAATGGAAACAGTCGATCGAAAAATTTCAAAAGAGACGAAAACGCTGGAGAAACTATCAGTTTGTGCTTCTTATCCTGGTTTTCGCAACACTGCTCGGCGTCAGCTGGCAGCTGCACAGAACCGGAATCTCGATGGCAGATCAGGATCCGTATGTCAGCGAAAGTGCAGTTACGGATTCGGAAAGCACAGATTCGATAAGCGCAGATTCGGCAGAAAGTCTGATACCAGACGAAGCGGCGGATCCCGGCGAAACACCGGCGGCAGAAGAGATAACAGAGCCAACGGAAACATCGGCGGCAGACGCGGCAGACAGCACGGCGGATCAAACAAACGAAGCAGAAGCAGCAGAAGAAATGGGAGCAGCGGTCCCGGTGCAGCAGTCGTCCGACCCACTCGATATGAGCAGTTACATCAGCAGCCTGACAGGAAGCGGGACAAAATACGATGCGAACGGAAAAGTGTATTCTTCCGAACTGAAAATAGAGTTTTCTTTTCCGAGCGGTGCCGCACAGCAGCAGGGCGGAAGCTATTACTACGAATACCCGCAGGGCATCCTCATTCCGGACGGACTGATGAACGGAAAAACGTATGAGCTGAACGACAAAAGCGGAAGAAGAGCCGGAACGTATTACTTTGAAAAAACAGAGACCGGAACGTACCGCGTCAGAATTGATTTCGATGAAAGTTATCTTCAGACAACAAGGGGAGACATAGAGGGCTATCTGCAGTTTGCCGGTCAGATCGCAGAAGATGCGGGAAGCGATGACGGAAGCATTAAAATCGTAGGAAAAGACGGGGTTGAAATCGACATTCCGAAGGATGAAATCACGTATCCCGACGGTGAGACGAACCGATATGATATCCACGTAACGAAGGGCGGATCATATTCCAGCAAGGACGGAAAACTGACTTATACTGCTTACGTGTATTCCATCAAAGGCACGCCGGACGATATTCTCTTTGAAGACACCATCCAGGCAGAAAACATGACGCTTGGAACGCCGGAAATTTCCGTAGTAAAAGAAACCGTAACCCGGTATTACCATACGCCGGAGGGAAATGGTTCGTATCAGGATATCACATCGCAGAACCCGGAATCCGTTTCGGTATCGCCGGTCTGTGAGGATGGACACTTCAGCTTTTATCTGCCGAAAATCGAGACGGCGGAGGAGGCAAACGATCCGAACAGCGGCTATCCGGTCCGGAAATATACGCGCTATAAGATTGAATACACGTACGATGTGGGAAATCTGACGGCGGAAGAAATCAATGCCCAGAATACGGCGCAGGCAGACTCGCGGAACAATACAACAGAAGTAAAGGACAGCGCAGACTGTGCCATAAAGATAACGAACACGTATACGATAAAAAAGAGCGGTTCGTTTGACGAAAAGAACAACGTCATCAACTGGACAATCACCGTCAATGAGCAGAACCGGAACATTGCGGGCGGCCGCCTGACCGATGACAGGATGGCAGCCCTGGCAGAAGGAACGAATCTTACCGTGACACCGTCGGAAGGATATCAGATCGAGCGGGACGCGGACGGAAAGATAACGGCATTGATTTTCACACCGCTTGCGAACGGAGAAAACCGGAATACCTACACGATCCGCTATCAGACAAAGGCGGAAGGGACGTGGTACGATCAGAAAGTCTATAACGAAGCCCATTTCCAGCCGGGAGACGGCTCCGGAGAAATTTCGGGAAGCACATCCGTAACTGTGAAGGGCGGAAAAGTAGAGAAAAGCAGCGGAACCGGAACGACAACGGAGGACGGCAGACTCATCATTCCGTGGACGGTTACACTGACACTCCCGGAAGACGGACTTCCGGCAGGAACCGTGATCCAGGATACGTTAGCGCAGGATGGCGGAAAACAGTATATGACGCGGGAGCAGGTCATTTCCTGGATGCAGGGAATCCACTGGATCAATCAGGAGGGCAGCGAACTTGGCATCTGGATTGGTGACGCGAATGTCGCCGATGTCCGCTTCCAGACGCTGGATGGAAAGGAATTTACGTATCAGGAGATTCAGGACTATGTAGAAGCGGTGCGGGATGAAGTTTATACCGGCTATACCATCACACTGAAACAGGATCTTATCGTACCGGCCGGCGTCAAACAGCTGAAATTCAGCTATCAGACGACCGCGGAGCCAGGCAGCGATCTGGTCGGAACGGTCGAATTTAAAAATAAGATCACGGTCGGCGACCGCAGCGCAAATGCATCCTATACCTACAAAAAGGGCGGTGTAATCAAGACCGATGAAAACGGAAAGACGGGTACGACAGAGAAAGAAAATGCCGACGGAACGCTGACCTGGAAGATCACGGTGCTGCTGCCGGAGAGCAGCAAAACGCTCACGGTGACCGATACCCTTCCAGACGGCGTCACCCTGGTTGGCATTGCAGGTGCTGACCGCCTTTCCAATGAGAAGAACATTCAGCTGGAAGAGGACGGTACGATTTTCAGTTCGTCGAACGATTATCAGATCAGCGGAACGTATCAGAATCATAAGGTGACGCTGAAATTAAGCCAGACAAACGGGAAGGAACTGCACACGGATACGAAGTATACATTCGTGCTGACATGCAAAGTCCAGAAAGATCAGCTCGGCGAGGATTATGAAGCCGGAAAAACGTATGTGTTCCAGAACCAGGCGGAGGCCAGCGATGACCAGGGAAAGATCGGAAGCGCAGAGCAGACGCAGGACTGGAAAGAGAAGAAGAATACAGAAGATACGAGAGTGATTCAGAAGAACGGCCTGTGGGACAACAACAGCCGCAGGGTAAAATATTCGATCCGCATCAATCCGGAGGGAAAGAAGCTGATGGAAGGCAGCGATGCTTCAACGCTGACGCTGAAAGATGTCTTCCAATATTACCCCCTGAAGGAGGCATACCCGCCCGGTGAATACAACAACAATGGATCCATGTATCACGTCAGCGCCTGGGTCGTTCCTTCTACTGTGAAGCTGTACCGGGCAGAGAAGCAGGCGGATGGAACCTGGGCAAAGGGTGACGAGGTGACCGATTGGAGCTGGACGGTGACGACGCAGACCGGAAATGTGAATTATCCCGGTGACCTGACCAACAGCAGCACGATAATCGGAAAAAATATCCCGGACGGCACGCCGCTGATTCTGGAGTATGAGTATCAGATCCAGACCGATATCCCGGAGGGATACCATACAAGCTACAGTATTTCGGTGAGCAACAAGGCAGATCTGGAGGGCACGGGCTACAGCGATCACAAAGGGCAGCAGGATGTGAACTGGGGCATACAGGACACCGCCGGCGAAGTGGAAGGCAGACAGATTTATCAGATCTACAAGGTAAGCGAAGGAAACTATGGCGAGACCTTGCGCGGAGCCGTGTTCCGGATGCAGAAATATGAGGATGGCACGTATCAGGACACGGACATTACGTACACGACGGATGAAAACGGAGCAGTTTTCATTTCCTGGCGGAAATACGATACCGACATTGCATATGAACATAACGTTCTGTACCGGCTGGTGGAGATCACGGCGCCGGACGGCTACGAGCTGCCGGACAACGCAGAAGAGCAGGCACTTTACTTTTACTTCAGCGACAGTGAGGATCTGACGCATACGCTTCCGGCAGAAATCCCGGAGCAGGCGGTGGATCTGTCGCAGCGGTCCTATGTTTCCTATGTGGAAAATGAAAAAAGCACAACCGAGATTACAATTCAGAAAAAATGGCAAAAGCCGGACGGAAGCATCGATGCCGGCCATCCGGGAAAAATTCAGATTGCACTGTACCAGAGAGAAAGTGCTTCCGGTACGGAGCGGCTCTACCAGACATATGAAATCCTGGCAGAGGAAAACTGGACAAAAACAATCACAGACCTGCCGAGAAGCGGCATCGGAGAAAACAGGGAAAAAGTTTCTTATACTTATTATATCGAAGAGCTGAACGGCAGAAATTATGACAGTTCCTATGAAAACAACGAAGGAATTGCATCCGGTGTTATCACAGTAACAAACAAGATGAGCGAAAGCCCGTCGTATGAGCTTCCGGAAACCGGCGGAAGCGGAACTACATGGTTTACAACAGGCGGCATGATCCTGATGAGTGCTGTACTGCTGTATGGAATCAAAAGGATTCTGATAGATCAAAAAAGAAAGAATGGAGGAAATGATTTATGAAAATCATGAAAAAGGCGATGGCCATGATGATGAGTCTGGTCATGATGTTGGCAATGTGCGTCACGGCGTGGGCAGATGAAATCCCAACGTACAAAATTACGGCACCGGCGACAAATCACATTTATGAAATTTATCAGATCTTTACAGGAGATCTGAACAACGGCGTTCTCTCCAATGTGAAATGGGGCCAGAACGGTACGGGAGAAGCAGGAACAGAAGTTTCGGATGAAACGCTGAAGGTTCTTGCGGATCTGGAAGGAAAAAGCGACCGTGAGAAACTGGACGAGATTACAAAATATGCATCTCTGAAAAATCCAGTGGCAACGATTACACAGGGAGCATCCTATGATGCACCGGCAGGCTATTACCTGATCAAAGACCAGGATGGCTCTGTAAAAGACGACGACGTTTATACAACTTATATCGTACTCGTTTCCCAGGAGACAACCATCGCTCCGAAAGCAGATGTGCCGTCCTTTGAGAAAAAACTGAAAGATACGAACGACACAACAGGTGAGACAAGCGGCTGGCAGGATTCCGCCGATTACGATATCGGGGATGAAATTCCGTTCAAATTAGAGGGAAGTGTAACCGCAAAATACGATGATTACAAAACATATTATCTGGTATTCCATGATAAAGAAGAAACCGGCCTGCAGTTTAACGCAGATTCTGTCCATGTATATGTAGACGAAAATGAAATTACAGCGGGATATACCGTTACAGAAAATCCTACAGACGGATGCTCGTTTGAAGTTGTATTTTCCAACCTGAAAACCATCCCGGCAGTACATGCAGGATCCAACATCAGAGTAGAATATACTTCCACGTTAACCGAAGACGCTGTATTAGGAAATCAGGGAAATGTCAACCAGGCGAAAATGGAGTTTTCCAACAATCCGAACAGCACACAGGACGGAACACCGGAAACCGGTGAAACTCCGTGGGACAATGTTATCGTATTTACTTACAAGGTAGTTGTTGACAAAGTTGCAAATTCCGTAGACGGTGACAAACTTCCGGGTGCAGAATTTACCCTGGAAAAGGTACTGAAAAACGGAAACAAAGAGCTGATCGATGTTGTGAAATCCGACAATGGAACAACCTTTACCTTCAAGGGCCTTGATGATGGTGATTATATCTTAACCGAGACCGTGACACCGGCAGGCTACAACACCATCAAACCAATCACCTTTACCGTAACCGCAGAGCACAAAATTGAGTGGAACGGCGAAGATCGTAAGGATCTTCTGACCGGCCTGACAGGAAATGCAGCAAGCGGAAGCATCACGTTTACAGCAAGCGCAGACAACAGTGAACTGGATACCAAGGTTGTCAACAAACAGGGAATCACCTTACCTGGAACCGGTGGTATGGGTACTACTATTTTCTATGTCGTCGGCAGCATTCTGATGCTCGGCGCAGCTGTTCTTCTGATCACCCAGAAACGTCTGAACACCAAGAACAGAAGACAGTAATTTTGTAACCTGGAAACGGACTGGGGCGGAAAAATCCCGCCCCGTCCAGTCTTGTATCACATCAGGGAGCGGCCCATGAAAAAACATTTCAGCACCATATGTCTGACGGCAGTATTTCTCGTGGGTCTATCCGTGCTGTTATACCCCACAATCAGCAACTATATCAATCAGAAGCATCAGTCGGAAGCCATTGCAGACTATGATGCAAGTGTAGCGGAGATGTCGGAGCAGGATTATTCGGCCTATTTTGACGCGGCAGAGCAGTACAATCAGAAACTCCGGGAAAATCCGGATGCGTTTTACGAGCCGGATCAGATTCTGGGATACGAAGATACGCTGAATGTCTCCCAGTCCGGAATTATGGGATATATTACCATAGACAAGCTGGATGTCCATCTTCCGATTTACCACGGGACATCGGCCACGGTATTGGAAATTGCATGCGGTCATCTGAAAGGGAGCAGCCTGCCGATCGGCGGGGAGAGTACCCACAGCGTCCTGTCGGCGCACCGGGGACTGCCGAGTGCAAAGCTTTTCACGGATCTCGACAAGATGGAAGTGGGCGATACGTTCACCGTTACGATCCTGAACCGCGTGCTGACGTATGAGGTGGATCAGATTTCCATTGTCCAGCCGTCGGTGACGGAGAGCCTGCAGATCGAGGAAGGGAAGGACCTGTGCACGCTGATGACCTGCACGCCGTATGGAATCAATTCCGAGCGCCTTCTGGTGCGCGGCCGTCGTGTGGAGACCGAAGAAACAAAAAAACTGCATGTGCCGGCCGATGCCTTCCGGATGGAACCGCTTGTGACGGCGCCGTTCCTGGCCGTGCCGCTGCTGTTAGGTTTACTGATCGGGATGGTGATCCGCACGAGAAAGAAAAGATGAGGTGAGTTTGGTGAAGAGAAAACCGGAACTGCAGTGGATCGGGCTGATCCTGATCCTGTTATTTCTGATACGAACCAATGCGGTGACTGCGTATGCTGCAGAAGAGCTGCCGGATCTTGCGCGGCGTGGGACGATTTCTCTTACGCTGCAGGATAAAAAGAATCAAAAAAGCGTTTCCGGTGGAGAACTGACGCTGTACCAGGCGGCGGAACTTGAGCTGCAGGACGGAAAACTGCAGTATCGGTATATGAATGGATTTGAAAGCAGCGGAATTGGGGAAGAAGACCTGACCAAAAGCGAGACGGCGGAGCGGATGGCAGAAATGGTTTCTGCATCAACGAAGGGGACGGCACAGACGATCAGTGAAACGGGGACCGTTGTTTTTTCAGATCTGCCGGCGGGACTGTATCTGATGGTACAGACGAAGGCATCCAGCGGATATGAGCCGATTTCCGCCTTCCTGGTGTCGCTTCCGCAGCAGACGGAAGAGGGATGGAGTTATCAGGTGGATGCGGCACCGAAGGTGGAAACTGTCACGGCAGCCGTCACGCCGACACCTGTGACACCGCCGCATACCGGTCATGAGCTTCCATATACGGGACAGCACAACCTTCCCGTTCCGATTCTGGCAGTCACCGGTCTTTTCCTGATGCTGGCAGGATGGTACCTGACGGGAGAGAACAAGCAGCATGCGGAATAAAGCAGGAAGAATCTGCCTCGTGCTGGGGGCGCTTCTGGTAGGCGCGGCGTGTATCCTTTTCTTCTATAATAAATGGGATGCCGCACGCGCAGAAAAGGCGTCCGCCGCTGTGCAGGAAAAGCTGGAAGAGAAGCTGGACGAAAAGCCGGAGGAGACCCCGGTTCCGATTCCAGAACCAGAGCGGGAGATGACGGCCGTAACGATCGATGGATGGGAGTACATCGGTTACGTGTCGATTCCGGCGCTGGACCTGCGGCTGCCGGTGATGAACTGGTGGAGCGAGGAAGGCTTGAAAATCGCACCGGGAAGATTCAGCGGTTCGGTCTTTACAGACGATCTGGTCATCGCCGGACACAACTACGCCAGACATTTCAGCCCGATCAAATGGCTGGATGCGGGAACGGAGGTTGATTTTACTGATATGGACAACCGAATCTATCGCTATCAGGTGTCCGAAATCGAAGAACTGGATCCGTCCCAGGTAACCGAAATGACAGAAAAGACAAAAGAGGATCCATGGGATCTGACCCTTTTTACCTGCACGACGAGCGGAGAAAAACGATGTGCCGTGCGCTGTATCAGAAGTGAGTGAAAAAGAAAAACAAAAAAGACAAAGGAAAGAGAGGAAAATAGATGGGAAGAATGCATACGTTACAGGTTATGCCGAATTCACTCGGCAGCTTTTTGATGGAACTCCACCGAAACGAAGATGGGATCTTTGCTGGTGAGATTATTCATCTCTGCTCCGAAAAACGGACTCCGTTTGTAGGCCTTGGCGAGGCAATGCTGCAGATGGAACAGCAGCTGGAGGAACTGGACTACCCGCAGGCATCTACGGTGCTGCGGAGCTTTTCAAAGAGCGCACCCACCGCGGAAGAAGAATTAAGCGGCGGCTTGTCCTTAAAAGAGCGGATTGCCAGAGAGGAGGAGCGGCGCAGAATCCTGGAAAAAGCAGAGATCATCCAGATGCCGGCCTCCTTTGAAAAAGAAAACACCTACCGCATCCGCATCATGTACCGCCAGAACAGCAGCTGGCAGGGAGAAGTCGTGTGGAAAGACAAAGAACACAAACAGAAGTCAGAATATTTCCGAAGCGTCCTGGAACTGATGTACCTGATCGAGTCCTCCATGCAGGGAAAACAGCAGCAGAAACATTCCGGATGAAACGAATTCCTGCCCGGAACGTAAAAGAATGTGCAAGGTTCCTGGTGATATGGTATAGTGGAAAGAAATGGAAAGTAATCTCACAGAGATACGAGGTGTATAGTTATGCTGCAGAGCGATTCGTCAGAAATCAGCAAAAAGATGGATACCCCACTTCTTTTCGCGGACATATCAAAGAGGCGCAGAACGGAAAAGACGAGCTGAAAAAACTGACAGCGAGGCGATCCGATTTTTGGGAAGATTCCGGTGCTTTGCTCATGATTTCCGCCGTAAAGGTGCTCTTCCATATGCCGGTTGCCGAGACGGAACGAAGAGAGATTGAGAAGCAAAACTATGCGTGCGGGGAAGGCGGACGGTTTCTGGGGGCCAGTCAGTGAAATGCATGGACATTTACAGCCGCTTCTGGAAAAGAAAGTCCGGCAGGAATATCCCATGCGTTATAAACAGATCCTGCAGACGACCCATCAGTACCGAAACGGGTGGCGGAATCTGATCTGCGAGGGAATTTATTCCAGGGAAGAACAGAAAAAGAAAAATACACAGGAAACTTTGACGGGAATGGAATATGCACCGGGAAATATTTTCTTTAAGGACACAGAATGCAAGTATCGCTTCGTTTCCGATCTGTGCTGCGTGCTGAATGGAGGAGAAGAGCACAGCGTAATCGGAAAAACGGATCTGGAAATCCAGGTGTTTCCGGATCTTGGGCGCCTTTATTATGAGGATGATAAAAAAATTCTGGCAACGGGAGAGAACAGTGAATTTATCAGTGAGTTTCCATTCGAAACAGGAAGCCTGTACTACGAAATAAAAAAGAGCCCGGTTATTGAGAATGAAAAGATTATCGGCATTGTCGGCGTTGTCACGGACATTACGAAACTGGTGCAGCTGGAAAAAGAACTGGAGGAGCTGTCCTTCAAAGATCAGTTGACCGGTCTGTATAACCGAAATTATCTGGAATCCAGAAAGAAAAAAGGTTTTTCAGACGATCTGTTTCCAGCCACAGTGATTATGGCAGAAGAACTGATTATCAGCATCAAACAGTGCTTCCTTTCCAGAAGCAGCCAGATCTGACCCTCGATGCTTCCTTCGGCTATTACACAGCAGAAGACCCCACCCTCCCCTTCGACGAATCCCTCCGCCTGGCAGACCAGGCGATGTATGAGGATAAAAGAAAATCACACGAAAAAAGGAATACAGCCAGATAAAATTAAACAGAAAAACCACAGACATCCCCCGGGGTCCCATGCCCTGAGGGATGTTTTTTTGAAAAATGATCTTGCTGTAAAAAACTGACTTATACATTGATATTATCTGCATAACTCAAAATAAAATTGTCAAAAATAAGAAAAAGAACTATATATAACGAAAAAATCTCTAAATAAACAAATTTACGTTGACTGTAAGAAGAGTAAAACATATAATAAAACTGGAGGTGTATAAGAATGTTAGTAAAAGTAAGTGTTGAAAATTTTAAGTCTTTCGATAAAGCAGCAGAACTGACAATGATTTCATCAAACAAAATACGGACAAATGCAAATCACAGGTTAAAGATAAAAAGTACCCAGTTATTAAAATATGCAGTAGTTTATGGAGCAAATGCATCTGGAAAGACCAATCTGGCATTGTTTTTTAAATTTTTTAAAGACAGTGTCTGCAATGGGATTCCAATAGAAGCTGCACAGATGTTTTGCAAGAATCGTCAGGAGAATAAAGAACGAGAAAGTAGTTTTGAAATTCAGGTTACTGTAGGCGACAAATTTTATGCTTATGGTTTTTCTGCTATTTTAAGCAGACGAAAAGTAACCGGAGAATGGTTATATGAATTATATCAGAATGGTTC
>CAVBNJ010000030.1:0-15930 GCA_963596755.1 bacterium | reverse complement strand
GAGATCGGAATGCGTTCCGAATGGACCGTTTCAGGAAAAGAGGCGGTCATCCGTGCGAAACATTCTATGGAAATCGGAGATGAATTCTATGCCTACATCATCGACTGGCTGATGCCGGATATGAATGGAATTGAAACAGTGCGGCGGATCCGGAGAGTCATCGGAGACAGCAGACCGATCATTATCCTGACGGCGTACGACTGGTCCGATGTGGAGGAAGAGGCGAGAGAGGCGGGCGTTACCGCATTCTGCGAAAAACCGCTGTTCATGTCACAGCTCCGTGATCTGCTGTCGAATCCGGGAATGAAAGCGGAACAGGCAGAAGAGAAAAAGCTGGAACTGAAAGGAAAACACATCCTTCTTGTAGAGGATAATGAACTGAATCAGGAAATTGCCCAGACGATTCTGGAGGACGCCGGAATCATCATCGACACGGCGAGTGACGGCGCTGCGGCTGTCCAGAAGATGGAGCAGGCGCACCCGGGACAGTACGATCTGATCCTGATGGATATCCAGATGCCGGTGATGAACGGATACGAGGCCGCAAGACGGATTCGTGCCCTGAACAATCCGGAGCTGGCATGCATTCCGATCGTCGCGATGACGGCAAATGCGTTTGAGGAGGACAAAGAGAAGTCCTTCGAGGCCGGCATGAACGGTCATCTGGCAAAACCGGTGAGCGTGGAAACGCTGATGAATACACTGAAAAACATTATGAAATAAAAACATTATGAAATAAAAACATAAATCCCCGCCCGCGGAATAGACTGTATCGGAGCGTATCTATTTAAGAACAGTTTTTCCGGGGAGGGGATTTTTTGCGTATTCTTTCGGCACTTTCGGATCTGATGGTTCCCGTACTGATTTTTTACGTGATCGGCCTGGGACTTCTGATGAAGCAGGATGTGTTCGGAGATTTTCTGAACGGGGCAAAAGACGGCATGCGGACCGTGATCGGAATTGTGCCGACGCTGATCGGACTGATGGCGGCGGTCGGTGTTCTGCGGTCGTCGGGATTTCTGGAGGACTTCGGAAAACTGCTCGGAACCGTGCTGGAACCGGCGGGGATTCCATCGGCCCTGGTGCCGCTCGGCGTTGTGCGTCTCTTTTCCAACAGCGCTGCGGTGAGTCTTCTGCTGGATCTCTACAAAGAGGCAGGCTGCGACTCCTTCGCCGGACGGGCGGCATCGATTATGATGTCGTGTACCGAGACCGTTTTCTATACGATGGCAGTCTATTTCGGCGCAGTTCACATCAAAAAAACGCGGTATACGCTGGCGGGTGCCTTGCTCTCTTCCCTAGTCGGAATGGCAGTCAGCATTGCCCTCGCAGGGCTTGTGTAATCATCTTTTCTGATCATACCAGTGAAATGTGTTGACATTTCGAAACGATTGGAATAAGATGGAAACAACTTAAAACATACAAACTCAATAGGAAATAAGGAAATAGAGAAAAAGAGCGCGACGTAAGGAGGAAATCAACGATGGCAAAAGTATATGACAGCATTCTGGATCTTGTGGGAAAAACCCCGCTGGTAGAGCTGAAAAGAATTGAAGAAAAAGAAGGACTGCAGGCGAAACTGATCGCAAAAGTAGAGTCTTTCAACCCGGCAGGAAGTGTCAAAGACCGTATTGCAAAAGCGATGATCGAGGACGCTGAGGCAAAAGGTCTCTTAAAAGAAGGTTCCGTTATCATCGAGCCGACTTCCGGAAACACCGGAATCGGACTGGCAGCGGCAGCAACCGTAAAAGGCTATCGTATGATCCTTACCATGCCGGAGACGATGAGCGTGGAGCGCCGCAACATCGTAAAAGCATACGGCGCAGAAGTTGTTCTGACCGATGGAACAAAAGGAATGAAAGGTGCGATCGAGAAAGCCGATGAGCTCGCAAAAGAGATCCCGAACAGCTTCATCGCAGGCCAGTTCGTGAACCCGGCAAACCCGGCAACCCACAAAAAGACAACAGGCCCGGAGATCTGGGAGGACACCGACGGAGAGGTTGATATCTTCGTTGCAGGCGTCGGCACCGGCGGAACCATCACCGGAACGGGTGAGTATTTAAAAGAGAAAAAACCGGGCGTAAAAATCGTAGCAGTAGAGCCGGCATCTTCACCGGTACTGTCCGACGGCGTTTCCGGACCGCATAAAATTCAGGGAATCGGCGCAGGCTTTGTGCCGGAAACACTGAACACCAGCATTTACGATGAAATCATCAAAGTAGAGAACGAGGACGCTTTTGAGACAGGCAGATATCTGGCAGCCGAGGAAGCCATTCTCGCAGGAATTTCCTCCGGAGCAGCCCTGTATGCGGCAATCCAGCTTGCAAAACGGGAAGAGAACAAGGGCAAAACCATCGTTGTTCTTCTGCCGGATAACGGAGACAGATATTATTCCACACCTCTGTTTGCAAAATAAATCAAGACATCATGCAAAAAATGCGAATACTGCCATCCGCGGAACTCTCCCCTCCGCGAATGGCAGTTTCGTATATCCTAAAAGAGAAAGGGACTAGTTTTATGACACTACAACAGCTTCGCTACGTAATCCAGGCCGCGGACTCCAGATCGATGAATGAGGCGGCAAAGGCGCTCTATATCTCGCAGCCGAGTCTCTCGGGAGCGATCAAGGAGCTGGAAAAGGAGATTGGAATTGAGCTGTTCAAACGCAGCAGCCACGGAACGGTGCTGACCCCGGAGGGCGAGGAGTTTTTAGGCTACGCGCGCCAGGTGACGGATCAGTATCAGCTTCTCGAGAACCGCTATATTTACCGCACGAAGGGAAAGAAAAAATTCAGCGTGTCGATGCAGCATTACAGCTTTGCTGTGAAGGCGTTTGTGGAGCTGGTGAAGCAGTTCGGCATGGATGAATACGAGTTTGCGGTTTACGAGACGAGAACGTACGATGTGCTGATGGATGTAAAGAACTTTAAGAGTGAGCTCGGCATTCTGTACCGGAATGATTTTAATGCGAAGGTGCTGAACAAGCTGCTGAAGGATAATAACCTGGAGTTCCACGATCTGTTTTCCTGCGGAACGTATGTCTATCTCTGGAAAGATCATCCGCTGGCGGATAAGACCGAGATCACGATGGAGGAGCTGAAAGAGTATCCGTGTCTGTCGTTCGATCAGGGAAGCAACAATTCGTTTTTTCTGGCGGAGGAAGTGCTTTCTACGTATGAATATAAGAGAATCATCAAGGCAAATGACCGCGCGACGATGCTGAATCTGATGGTCGGCCTGAACGGCTATACGCTCTGTTCCGGCATTATCTGCGAGGAGCTGAACGGCAGTGATTACCGCGCTGTGCCGCTTCACGCGGATGAAAACATGATGATCGGCTACATTTCCAGAAAGGGAATGTCGATCAGTACGATGGGCCTGCAGTATCTGGAGGAGATCCGGAAATATAAGGAGTTTGTACTATAAAAAGAGTGAGAAAAGAAACGTAGATTATATTTGCAAACTGGGTATAGGAAAAACAAAAGAAAACAGGCTTGCGGTAAAGATATATTATAGGAAACTCCTATAACCAGCCATTAAGTTTCTGTATTAGACAAAACCGAAAAGTGTCGTTATAATAATCCTTGTAAACAGATAGGAAATATAAACGAAACAAAAAACATAGAGATCAAAACTTAGACAAACAGGAGGAAAATTGCAATGAGCAAAAAAACAAGAGCAGAAAGAAATCTTAAATTCGAAACCTTACAGCTTCATGTAGGACAGGAAAATCCGGATCCGGCAACCGGAGCAAGAGCAGTGCCGATCTATCAGACATCTTCTTTCGTATTTAATAACTCCGATCATGCAGCAGCAAGATTCGGACTTCAGGATGCCGGAAACATTTACGGCCGTCTGACCAACCCGACCGAGGACGTTTTCGAGCAGAGAATGGCAGCACTGGAAGGCGGCGTTGCAGCACTTGCAGTAGCTTCCGGAGCAGCAGCAATCAACTACACCATCATTAACCTGGCTCAGAAGGGCGATCATATCGTATCTGCAAAGAACATCTACGGCGGTTCCTACAACCTGCTGGCACACACCCTTCCGCAGTACGGCATCAGCACCACATTCGTTGATGTATTCAATCTGGATGAGGTTCGCGCAGCTGTTCAGGAGAACACCAAAGCAATCTACATCGAGACTCTCGGAAACCCGAACTCCGATGTTGTAGATATCGAAGCACTTGCAAAAATCGCACATGAGAACAAGATTCCGCTGGTTGTAGACAACACCTTCGCAACTCCATACCTCGTTCGTCCGATCGAGTACGGCGCAGATATCGTTGTTCATTCCGCAACAAAATTCATCGGCGGTCACGGAACTACCCTTGGCGGTGTGATCGTAGACAGCGGTAAATTCGACTGGGAGGCATCCGGAAAATTCGCATCCCTGACCGAGCCAAACCCGAGCTACCACGGCATCAGCTTCACAAAAGCAGTTGGACCGGCTGCATTCGTTACAAAAGTACGTGCTATCCTTCTTCGTGATACAGGAGCTACTCTTTCTCCGTTCAACTCCTTCCTGCTTCTGCAGGGACTTGAGACTCTGTCTCTCCGCGTAGAGCGTCACGTTGAGAACGCACTGAAAGTTGTAAAATATCTGGAGAGCCAGCCACAGGTTGAGAAAGTACATCATCCGTCTGTATCCGATGATCCGGAGCAGCAGGCACTGTACGCAAAATACTTCCCGAACGGCGGCGGTTCCATCTTCACCTTCGAAATCAAAGGCGATGCACAGAAAGCAAAAGATTTCATCGACAATCTGGAGCTGTTCTCTCTGCTGGCTAACGTTGCCGACGTAAAATCGCTGGTTATCCATCCGGCAACCACCACTCACAGCCAGTGCACCGAGGAAGAACTGCTGGATCAGGGAATCAAACCGAACACCATCCGTCTTTCCATTGGTACTGAGAACATCGACGATATCATCGAGGATCTGGACGAGGCATTCAAGGCAGTTCAGTAAGAATTGAAAAACAGGTTATAGTAAAAGAAAACGTACGCCCCTGGCACGATTGAAGTGCTGGGGGCGTATTTTTTGTGAGCTTTTATTACTTTGTGAGATCTTGAATGAAAGAGGCAAACGATTTTAACGCTGTTTTTTTCATGGTTTCTGTTCGGAGCGGATACGCGGCGCCGATCACAAGCGGCGGCGCGTCGAGCAGCGGAACAGCGGTGACACCCGGGTGGCGGAAGAGTTCAAAGTTGCTCTCGGCAAAGAGGCTTAAGGCCTCGCCGACTTCCACAGAACTGATCATGGATTCCAGGCGCGCCGTGCGCAGGATATGCGGTTTTATTTCCGCTTTTTCAAACAGCTGCATGCAGAGCTGATAAATCGAAGTATAAGGATGCATGAGAATCAGCGGCTCGGCGGCAATGTCGGCGAGGGCGAGTGCCGGTTTTTCCGCCAGCGGATGATCGGCTGGGAGCATCACGCAGAGGCGGTCTTCGGCGAGAGGCACGAAGTGGTATTTCTGCGGTGAGATCATGGAGTCCCGCGCGATGACAAGATCAAAATGACCGGACTGCAGGCCGTCCATCAGCTCGTTCTCTTCGCATTCCTCAAGAGTTAGCTCGATTTCCGGATGCGCGTGCGTGAAGGCGCGGATGCGGGAAGTGAGGTGGTACTGTGTCAGAAACGGAAGAGAGCCGACACGGAGCGGCTGGCGTTCGGTTTCTTTGAAATGGCGCATCTTCTGCAGCATCTGGTGATACTGGCGGGAGAGTTCCGCGGCTTCCTGCAGAAACAGTTCGCCCGCCGGAGTCAGAACGGCCTGGCGGCGGGAGCGGTCGAAGAGGGTGAGATTCAGTTCGGCTTCCAGTTTCTGAATCTGCTTCGAGAGCGTGGACTGCGCAATATGAAGATTTTCTGCGGCCTCTAAAAAAGTGTCGCACCGGACGGCCATCAGAAAAAAGTCGATCTGTTCCATGGTCATGAAAAAAGGCCTCCTTTTCTTTCAAGTTTTTTTCGATTCATTCCATTCTGGAAACAATTGTACCACAAATCGAATTGATTCCACAAATGTTTCTTTTTACAATGAGGGTAGAAAAGGAAGATAAAAAGGCGTCCTTCGGGGCGTCATCGATGGAATAAAAGGAGAAGAACGATGGCTGAAAAAGTAAGAGATCTGCGCAGTGCGCTGGAACGATTGAAAAATATGCCGGGGCAGCTCGCCGAGACAGATGTTGAAGTTGACCCGATGGCGGAGCTTGCCGGTGTTTACCGCTACGTCGGTGCGGGCGGAACCGTAAAACGTCCGACGAAAGAAGGCCCGGCGATGATTTTCCACAACGTAAAAGGCCACCCGGACGCCAGTGTTGCGATCGGTGTTCTGGCGAGCCGGAAACGTGTCGCCGCACTGCTGGACTGCGAGCCGGAGAACCTTGGAAAAATGCTGTACCACAGCGTGGAAGAACCGATTGCGCCGGTTGAATTTCAGGGCGCACCGCCGTGCCAGGAAGTCGTACATCTGGCGACTGATCCCGATTTTGATCTGAACCGTCTCGTTCCGGCACCGACGAATACACCGGATGACGCCGGCCCGTACATCACCCTCGGCATGTGCTACGCCTCCCACCCGGACACCGGTCTGCATGATGTGACGATTCACCGTCTCTGCATTCAGGGAAAAGATGAACTCTCGATTTTCTTCACCCCGGGCGCACGCCACATCGGAGCGATGGCAGACCGCGCGGAGGAGCTGGGACAGACCCTGCCGATTTCCATCAGCATCGGTGTTGATCCTGCGATTGAGATCGGTTCCTGCTTCGAGCCGCCGACAACACCGCTCGGCTACGATGAGCTTTCCGTTGCAGGCGCACTGCGGAAAGAGCCGGTGGAACTGTGCCGCTGCGTTTCCGTGAAGGAGATGGCAATTGCGAATGCAGAGTACGTCATTGAGGGCGAGGTCATTCCGGGCGTGCGTGTGCAGGAGGACAAGAACAGCCATACCGGTTATGCGATGCCGGAGTTTCCGGGATACACCGGACCGGCGAGCGATCAGTGCCGTCTGATTAAAGTAAAAGCCGTAACGCACCGACGCAATCCGATCATGCAGACCTGCATCGGCCCGAGCGAGGAGCACGTCTCGATGGCGGGCATTCCGACTGAGGCGAGCATCTACGGCATGGTAGAAAAAGCAATGCCGGGACGGCTGCAGAATGTGTACTGCGGTTCCGCGGGCGGCGGAAAATATATGGCGGTTCTCCAGTTCAAAAAGCTTGGTCCAAGTGATGAGGGAAGACAGCGTCAGGCCGCGCTGCTGGCATTTTCGGCATTCAGCGAGCTGAAACACGTTTTTCTTGTGGATGAGGATGTGGACTGTTTCGATATGAACGATGTACTCTGGGCGATGAACACGAGATTTCAGGGCGATGCGGACATCATCACGATTCCGGGTGTGCGCTGCCATCCGCTTGACCCGTCGAATGATCCGACGTGTTCGCCGTCGATCCGCGATCACGGCATTGCATGCAAGACGATTTTCGACTGTACGGTGCCGTATGATCAGAAAAAGCGGTTCGTGCGGGCGCGGTTTATGGAAGTCGATCCGAAGCACTGGCTGGATGAGGAATAAAGAGTACGTTTTTGGGAAAAGGAGAGCAGCGTGACATGCTGAAATTTGAGAAAAATCATTATACCATAGAAAAAGTGACACTGTGCGGGGAGACGGTTCGGTTTCGGGCGTTCCGCGATCTGGTTTATGTGGAGAAACCGGTCAATGCAGAGTTTCAGAAGATGAATCTTTTTGTGCCGGAGAGTTATTATGAAGGAGCGTCGATCAACGGCTACGATTTGCTGAGTGTGCCGGTTTTTATGCCGAATACGGTCGGCGGCTACATGCCGGGTCCGACGGATGAGCCTGGGACGAACCCATTTTTACAGGGGAAACCAAATACGATTTTCCGTGCGCTGCAGCACGGCTACGTTGTGGCATCCCCGGCGATCCGCGGCAGAGTGCAGAAGGGTGAGGACGGCCGTTATAATGGAAAAGCACCGGCGTGCGTAGTTGATTACAAAGCGGCTGTGCGGTATCTTCATTTCTTTGCGGACGAACTGCCCGGCGATGAAAATAAAATCATCACCAACGGAACGAGTGCCGGCGGCGCACTGTCATCCCTGATGGGAAGCACGGGAAACCACCCGGATTACGAGCCGTATCTGCAGGCGCTCGGCGCAGCGGATGCCGGGGACGATGTGTTTGCGGCGTCGTGTTACTGTCCGATTATCAATCTGGAGCACGCGGACATGGCGTATGAATGGGAGTTCTGCGGCGTGAATGATTTCCACCGCGCCAACATGAAAATGGACGAGGGCGGCCGCCCGGTCTTCACACCGGTGGACGGCGAGATGACGGAAGAGCAGATCCGCGTTTCCGCCGAGGAAAAAGCACTGTTTCCGGCGTATGTGAACAGCCTTGAATTAAAAGACGAAAACGGAGCTCCGCTGACGCTCGATGCAGACGGCGAAGGTTCTCTGAAAGAATATGTCAAACGCGTTGTGATGGAATCCGCGCAGAGAGCATTGGACAGCGGCGTGGATTTATCGGACAAAACGTGGCTGACCATTGCGGACGGCAAAGTGCAGAGCATGGATTTTGCAGCGTATGTCAAAGACATCACCCGCATGAAAACGGCGCCGGCCTTCGATGCGCTGGATCTGGAAAGCCCGGAGAATGATCTGTTTGGAAATGAGACGACGAACTGCCGTCATTTCACGGAATACAGCGCAGCGAACACGAAAGTACAGGGTGCGCGCGCAGAGGCAGAAGTCGTGAAAATGCTGAATCCGATGGAATATGTCATGGATGAAAAAGCACAGAAAGCACACCATTTCCGCATCCGCCACGGCGAGTGCGACCGCGATACCTCACTGGTGATTTCGGCGATGCTGGTATTGAAACTCCGCGAGGCAGGATGCGCGGTCGATTATCATTCTCCATGGAATACGCCGCATGCGGGCGACTACGATCTTACCGAGTTATTCGCATGGATTGACGGAATTTGTGGATAAAGAAAGGAAATGGATGCATGGCTGTGGAAAAACGAATTGTAGTCGGCGCGTCGGGGGCGAGCGGAATGCCGCTGCTGATCAAATGCCTGGAAATTCTGCAGGCGAATGAGGAATACCGTTCGCTTCTGGTGATGAGCCGCAGTGCGAAGCTGACGCTGGAGCAGGAGACGGACTGGAGCGTTCCGCAGGTGGAAGCGCTGGCGGATGAGGTGCTCGATCAGGACAACATCGGCGCAGGCCCGGCGAGCGGATCGTACCGGACGGAAGGCATGGTGATTGTGCCGTGCAGCATGAAAACGGCGGCGGGCATTGCAAGCGGCTACACCGACAACCTGCTGCTGCGCGCGGCGGATGTGACCATCAAAGAAAAGCGCCCGCTCGTGCTGGCGGCGCGGGAGACACCGATGAGTGAGATCCATCTGCGGAATCTGTATGAGCTGTCGCGCATGGCGAATGTGTGGATCGTTCCGCCAATGATGACGTTTTATCAGAAACCGGAGTCGATTGATGATATGGTGACGCATCTGGCGGCGAAGCTGCTGTCGCCGTTCGGCGTGGAAGTGAAGGAGTACCGGAGATGGAAGGGATGCTGACGAAAAAGACTGTGGTCGCGGGATGTCCGATTGAAGTGACGGTATTAAAGATTGGCGAGGATCTTCAGATCTGCCTTGCCGGAGGGGAAAAACCGCACATCGGATGCGTTGTGCAGGCGGTGCCGCGGGAATCGCTGACGGGGGATGGAAGCTGGAGTGCGACATCCTCTGTGTGGAACCGAACCGGCCATAAAGATGAGGTGCTGTGCCGGATGCTGGCGGAAAAGGTCTGCAGTGCGTGCCGCGTTGTGACGGTCTGCTCGGGCGGCGTGCATGTGGACGGCATCACAGGGGAACAGATCCGGGAAATCGTGGATGCGGTGGAGCGGATCGGGGATGAGATTTTGGAAGAACTGAAATAAGAAACCTCCTATTTCCTATTGAATATGTAGAGAATATAGGCTACAATAGAGTACAACATAAAGATTCGGAGGAAATGTGAATGAAGGTTTCGACAAGAGGGCGGTATGCGCTGCGTCTGATGCTGGATCTGGCGCTGAACAACACTGGAGAGCCGGTGCGCCTGAAAGATGTTGCCAAGAGACAGGAGATTTCGGAGAAGTATCTCGAGCAGATCATCTCGATTTTAAATAAAGCCGGTTTCGTAAAAAGCGTTCGTGGCCCGGCCGGCGGCTATTCCCTGAAACGGAGACCGGAGGAGTACACCGTAGGCATGATCCTGCGCCTGACCGAAGGCAGCCTCGCCCCGGTAGACTGCGTCGAAGACGGCACCGACTGCGGCCGCGCCGACCAGTGCGTGACGGTCATGCTGTGGAAAAAACTGAACGACGCAATCAACGGCGTCGTGGACAACATCACCCTGGCAGACCTCGTGGACTGGCAGATGCAGAAGGCAAATGAATATGTGATCTGAGTCAGCTCTAAGGCAGAAAAAATATGGGATGAAGCGGGAAAGCAAACCTTTTCCTGCTTCATCTTTTTTGTTGCCATTTACAAGTGAAAAAAATTTTGATATGATAAAAAATAACGCCGATAAGCAAAGGAATCTTAACATCCGCGGCGTTTAGAATACGAAAAGCGAGGAGTTTTCTTGATGAAGAAACAGCAGGAAAGTCTCAAAAATATGGTATATCAGGCCATTTTGAACGGCATTTTTACCGATGAATATAAACCGAACCAGATTATCAACGAGCAGGAACTCGTGCAGAAATTCGGCTGCAGCAAGACGCCGATCCGTGAAGCACTGGTGACGCTCTGCAACGAGGGAATCCTCCGCAGCTTCCCACGCTTCGGCTATCAGGTCGTCAGCGTGTCACGCGAGGAGGCGCAGAACATTCTGGATTTCCGTCTCGTCCTCGAGGGCGGATACCTTCGCCAGTCGATCGAGCACATTACTGAAGAGAATCTGGCGGAGCTCGCCGAAATCGACGAGAGATGCAAACAGAGCACAGACAGCGTCTGGGATCACTGGGAGGCGAACACCGCGTTCCACCTGAAGCTGATTTCCTTCTCGGGCAACGCTTATGCATATCAGGAGCTCGAGCGCACTATGAACGTTTTAAAACGCGCCTACGCCCAGTTCTACTGGCAAACCTGGTCCAACGTAAACCCGGCGCTGGATATTGCGCATCATACGGATATTATGCAGAGCATACGGGAGAAAGATCTGGAGAAGACGCTGAATTATCTGAAAGAGGATTTGGCGGATTTTTGCGGGTGAAAAAAATAAAGAGTGCCGGAAGTCAGAAGAAAGATCTGGTTTCCGGCAGTTGTTTTTTTAGAAATAAATTGGTTTATAATTATCCTTGCAGAACCAATAACAGTTATGTTAATATACTACATAAGGAAAGTACCCATGACAGGGTGGCAGCCTCCCGAGTTTATGTGTGATTGGTAACAGGAATACATAGGAGGGGAGGTGGCGCCGATGACAGCTTATGAGATCATTTCGATTTTCATTGGGATATTAACATTGCTGATATCCTTTGGTAGCTTGATTGTAGCGTTGCTTGCCTTTCTCGATAAGAGAAACAAGCGAAAATAAAAATGCCTATCCTGTCTGCCAACAGGATAGGCGGTGTCCGTAAGGACATTTCATCAACCTAAACTCGAAGCATCCACCTTTGGAGTGGGTGCTTTCTGTTTAATTAAATATTACCATTTTCTTTCTGAGAAATCAAGATCTATTTTACCCATGAAAATGCCTCTCCCGATACTGCTGCGGTGTCACCCCGCTGCTTTTCTTGAACTGCCGGTAAAAGTAAGAAACGTTTGCGATTCCGATCTGGTCGCAGATTTGCTGGGTGGAGAAGCTGGTGGTGGCGAGGAGGCGTTTGGCGGAGGCCATGCGTTCGTCCATGATGTAGCTGCTGAGGGATGCTCCCGTTTTCGTGCTGAAAATGTGGGACAGGTAGTCCGGGTTCATGTGGATTTCTTCGGCGATGGAGGTGCGGCCAAGGTCGGGGTCGGAGAGGTGGGCGTGGATGTAGTCTTTGATGACGCTGATCGGATCCGAGGAGTCGGTGGAGAGGTGTTCTTCCATATTGAGCCGCTCTTTTTCATACCACGCGTTTTTCTTCACCTCCTGCACCGCCGCACTCAGTTTTTCCGTGAGCTGGTCCGGGTCAATTGGTTTTAAGAGGTAGGAGAAGATATGTAAATTCAGCGCTTCCTGCGCATAGTCAAACCGCTGGTGGCCGGTCAGAACGAGTACAATGGGATGAAAATTGTATTCGTGCAGCCACTCGACCAATTGCAGGCCAGTTTCCCGCGGCATTTCGATGTCAGTCAGAAGAATATCAATATCCTGGGAACCTTCAAAAATCCGCTTTGCCTGGCTGGCGCTGTAGGCAGGAAATGCCTGCTCGATCCCAAGCGCCGACCAGTCTGTCGACTCGATAATGTTCTTCACGATATAATATTCATCATCCACTACTAAAATGTTCATAACTCCCAATACGTCCTTTCTGTAAATATCGTATCCATTTTATTTTCTATTCAGGGATAGAATCTTCATACGGAATAAACGGAATATCAAACTCCGACCGCGCGCCCCAGCCAGGCTCGTTCGAGAAGTGTGCATGCGCCGAACTGCCGTAGACCAGTAAGAGCCGTTTTAATACGTTATACGTTCCAATCTGATGCCCATTGTTGTCATGGGTTTGCTGTTCGATCGGAAGATTCAGATAGTGAATCTGTTCTTCTGAAAAGCCAAGTCCGGAATCAAGATGTGTCAGCAGAACTCTTTTTTCTCCGTTCACATCTTTCAGCCGTCCGATTACCTTCACCCGCAGTTCTTCCCCCATAATCATATTAAATTTAATGGTATTTTCCGTAAACATCAGCAGAATAATCGGGAAAACCGAAGCATTTTGGCATTCTTCATCCACATCAATTTCCCATTTCAGACATCCTGGAAACCGAAGCTCTGTCAGCTTCAGATAATTTTCCACATATTTCAATTCTTCACTTAAAGGAACCGCCGTTTTATCCTGCAGCGTATAGCGCAGATGATCCGACAGCGTGCGGACAAATTCATTGGTCAGCTTCCGCCCTTCCTCCGTGAACGGCATCGATCCGATCGCAGAGAGGCAGTTGGTCAGAAAGTGCGGCGCAACCTGGGATTTTAAATACTGCACTTCCAGCGCCTTTAAATTCAGCTGATCTTCATAAACATTAATTTTCAGTTTTTCAATCCGGTCCATCAGCTTATTCAATGTCTCACCGATTTCCAGAACCTCCTCACACTGTTCATTGGAGAGATCCGTGTGCGGCATCTGCTGTTCCTCTTTGACCTGGGAAGACATTTTCTGAACCATCTCCAGCGGTTTCGAAATCAGATGATCATAAGAAACCGTCCAGAAGAACGAAACCAGAAAGATGATAACCGCACCGACAATGAGGAGAAACAGCATCCGCGTCAGAGGTGCATTGACCTCCTGCGCCGGAATCAATGCGTTCAGTGTACATTGCGAAAATGGAAGCTCTTTTGCTACCTGTAAATATGTCTGGCCATCCGGACTGAGAAGCTGAGTTACCTTATGATCTGAAACATTTGTGGAGAGTTTCACATTGGCCCAATCTGCATTTCCCAGAGCGCTGCCGTCGGAATCTGCATATAACAGAACCGTATTGGGATCTTCAAAGGGAATGGTCTGTGTGTCCAGCGTGATCCATGCCCCCAGATATCCATATAAATCGTTGATGACGCGAACCAGATAGGACTGATTTCCCAGCTTAATGTAGTACCAGTACGTCGTTTCCAGTGCGGTCTGCGTTTTCACGGAATCGCGGACCAGACTTTTCAGATAAGAAGCACAGTAGTTCTGGTCATCGTTCCGAAAGCGACAGACAAAACGGTTATTATACTTTCCAAACACAAACAGACCGTCGATATCACTCAGATAAGTCAGTGTATTGTCCAGCAGTTTTGCCGTTTTGGTCTCATGAATGGCAGCGGAAGCGACATCCTGCGAGAGAAGCATTTCCACAACGTCGGGGTTGTTGTTGGAATATTCCCAGAGACAGCGCTCGGCGGCCTGTGTGCTCTGATCGAGCCGATCGACATAAAGATCCATCGCCTGATGAAGACTTTGATAAATATTACTTTTCAGTTGTGAAGAGATATAAAGCATTAAAAACAGCAGAAGGGAACTGAACATTACTAAAATTCGAATCCAGTACCAGAGAGCCCTTTTCTTCAAAGAATATGTCTTTTTCTTGTGCATGATGCAGCCTCCTTTTGCCTGAAAAAGAAAATACAGGGTAAAATGACGAAAACATAGACGGAAACTGCACGATTCTGTACATTTCTAAGAATTGTGCAATGAAGTCTAAGTTTTGTGGATTGCTAAAATATTTATTAAAATTATATAATATCTTCAGTTGATAGTCAAAGCAAACTTGTTCGAACAGTGTTGCAAATGACAAAAAGTAACGAAAAAAAAGAAATACGAGGAGGAAAAACATGGCATCTTCAAAAAAATCCCATGAAGGACCTGCGGGAAGCCACAGCACAGCAGCAAAATTACGACGTTATCTGCCGCTGTATCTGATGTTCCTGCCGGGCGCGATCTATCTGCTCATCAACAACTATATTCCGATGGCGGGAATCATCGTAGCATTCAAAAAATACAATGCGCGGCTCGGTATCTGGAAAAGCCCGTTCTGCGGTCTGTCAAACTTTGAGTTCCTGTTCAAGTCGCCGGATGCATGGGTCATCACCCGAAACACGATCCTTTATAACGTTGTATTCATTGCACTGAACACAGTAGTCGGCATTATGTTCGCTATTTTCATCTGCGACACCGTCAGCAAAAAGCTGAAAAAGGTTTACCAGAGTGCGATCCTGTTCCCTTATCTGATGTCAGCCGTTATTCTTGGCTACATCGTATACGCATTCTTAAGCCAGAGCACCGGTATCGTAAACAACTCGATTCTGAGCGCTTTCGGAAAAGAGGCAGTGAACTGGTACGCAGAGCCGAAATACTGGCCGTTCATTCTTGTCTTTGTTAACCTGTGGAAGGGCGTCGGATACGGATGTCTGATCTACATTTCCACCATCAACGGAATTGACCCGTCTCTTTACGAGGCAGCTTCCCTTGACGGAGCAACAAAATGGCAGCAGATTAAAAACATCACGCTTCCATTCCTGAAATCCACCGTGATCACTCTGACGCTGATGAGCATCGGCCGTATCTTCTATTCTGATTTCGGTCTGTTCTATCAGGTACCGCGTGATTCCGGCCTTCTGTACTCGACCACAAACGTTATTGATACTTATGTATACCGCGGCCTGATGAAATCCGGAAACGTCGGAATGTCCGCTGCGGCAGGCTTCTATCAGTCGATTATCGGATTCATCATTGTCCTTACTGCAAACGCAGTTGTACGTAAGGTCAGCGAAGAAAACGCTATGTTCTAAGGAGAGAAAGCATGAAAGAAAAACCATTTTCCAAATATCATATTTTTATTAACGTAGTGATGATGCTGTGGACCATTTTGATCGTGCTTCCGTTCCTTCTGCTGTTCCTCTCATCCATCACAGATGAAAGTGTACTGGTAGCAAACGGATACTCTTTCTTCCCGAAAAAGTTTTCCCTTGCATCGTATTCCTACATCGTCAAATCCGGCGGTGTGATTTTAAGAGCTTACGGAGTCAGTATTTTTGTTACGGTAATCGGAACTCTGCTGAACGTTCTGCTCTCTGCACTGATGGCATACCCGCTGTCTGTAAAAAATCTTCCGGGAAGAAAAGTTATGATGTTCTTCGTTTTCTTCACGATGCTGTTCAACGGCGGTATTGTTCCATCCTACATTATGTGGACAGGAACTTTCCACATCAAAGATACGATTTTTGCAC